>NZ_JAEDCO010000021.1 GCF_016294135.1 Methanobrevibacter ruminantium | reverse complement strand
TTTATTTAAAATCTATTAAAACTTTATTTAAAATCTATTAAAACTTTATTTAAAATATAATTAGAATTTTATTTAACTATTAATATTTAATTCTTATATTAATTATATCAATTACATTTATAAACTTTTTGAAAGTCCGATTGAAATCTATTCATGGTATAATGTAATCTTTCCATCCCTATAGATTCCAACATTCTCGTGGATATTTTCTTTAACGCATAGCCTAACATCATCTTCATATCCAAGATATGCAAGACGACGTCCGGATTTTGATTTGATGGAAACTTTTTCAACTTTTTCCTTATCTCTGCTTGCCATAATTGCTGAAATAGCAAATTCTGTTATTCCGGTTTCCTCTTTAAAGTAATCTATGTCATCGATATTTAGTTTATCCTGTTCATCCAATTCCTTTTGAATCCAGAATAATATTTCACCAGCTGCTAAAAAGTCCTCTATTGCAAAGGTTCTTTTGAATCCTCCCATAACAATTTCAATATGTTCTCTTGCAAGTTTGCATGCTGCTTTTGCACAAGCTTTTGCATTAATGAATGATCCAATTAAAATGATTTCAGATTCCATATTGTCCAAAGCTCTTACACCATTGGTTGTTGTAAGTACTAAAGTGTCCTTTTCACCAGAGTATTCCTTCATTTCACCCGGGGAGTTTCCAAGTTCAAAACCTTCAATTGTTCTGCCGGTTCTCTCCCCTGCCAACACAGCATCCTTCCTTTTAGCTATTTTTATTGCTTCTTCTGGTGTATATACTGGATAAATTTCCTTGAATTTATCGAGAGCAACTGTAATTGTAGTGCTTGCCCTTAATGCATCAACCATTATGGAAAGATCTTTTGAGGAACCTTTTTCAAAACTTAAACTTACTTTCACTTTTTTAGCCTCCTATGTACTCTAAAATATAGCAAATATGATTTTCTTCTATGTATAACTTTTATATTTAGTAATATATAATACTTAATAAGTAATATTATTTTAAGAAAAATTTTGAATTATTTTTTGGGGAATATTATGATAGTTGTTACGACTCCCATGTGTAGGCAAATTGTGGAATGGGCAGGACTTAAGGAATTCAAAGTAAATAAATTTCCTGATGAAGAAGAAGGGGATTTTGCCATTTTGCTTTCTGAAAGCAAGGTGGAAATGGATTCATTGGCCATAAAGATAAATACATTTGGCCAGATTAAGGAAAGCATTAAAACAGTGTCTAAAGTTCTTTTTGAAAGAAATCTGATTGAAAAGGCTATTGGCGATGAATGGATAGAATCAATTTTTAATGATTATAAAGATGATGTTGAATATGCCCTTTTGGATGAAAATGAGTTTAATGAAATAAGAAAATCCAACAAAGATAAAAAAGTGAAAGTCTATTCTGAATTCCTAAAGGACATAGTTTTAGACATTGGAGCAGATGTGATTGATTTCACATATGATAAAAATGGAAATGATGATAATGCAAATGACTTAGGAATGGATTTTGATTGTTTGGTTTATCCTGATTATTTAGAGGAAGAAGTTCTAAAGAGAGAAAACCTAAAATCTAATGAGTTTAAAGTAATTAAGATATTAAGCCATAATAATATTTCAAAAGATCAGATATTGAAAGCGGAATCAAGATATGCGACATTAATTGAAGAAATGTCTAAATGATTTTTTTTAATAATGGTGTAAAAATGATTGTTCAGGAAAAGGAAGTTAAATCAATATTTCCAAATCAAATCTTCCCATTGCAGGGTATACTGCAAATCCATATGTTGGCTGTCCACATGCCTGCAAGTATTGTTGTGCTGATTTTATGAAAATGTTCACTGGTCATAAAGGGAAATTGGGGACTTTCATTGATGTAAAGTATTGGAAACCTATAAAAAATCCTCAAAATATGATGGGGAAACTGTAATTATAGGTTCAGTAACTGATGGGTACAATCAATGTGAAGAGGAATTCTGCAGAACTCGCCAATTGTTGGAGGAACTAAAAGGAACAGACATAAATCTTATCATAACTACAAAATCAGACTTGGTGTGCAGAGATTTGGATTTGATAAAAACATTCAATGATCCTTTGGTTTCCTGGTCCATCAATACCCTTGATGAAGATTTTAAAGAGGACATGGATGATGCACCATCAATTAAGGATAAGATTAAATCAATGAAGAGGTTTCACAAAGAGGGCATAAGAACAACTTGTTTCATTTCTCCTATTTTTCCTGAAATAACAGACCCTATTGAAATTATTGAAGAAATCAGTGATTTTTGTGATTATATTTGGCTTGAAAATCTTAATTTAAGGGGAGGATATAAAAAGACTATTTTTGACTATATTGATTTAAAATATCCTGAATTGCTACCTCTCTATAAAGAAATTTATACTTATAAGGACATGTCTTATTGGAAAGAATTGGATGAAGAGATAAGTGCTTATGAAAAGGAAAATGATTTTATGTATATAATTGATGAAGAACCCTTTATAAAAAGCCCAAATGAAAATCCAATCATATCAATTATTTCTATCATGAAAAGATAAAGCAATCTTCAAAAAAGAAAAGATAGTTGTTAAAAATCAGCCAATTATTTCCGGAATATTCTTAAAATATACTTCTTTTAATCCAAATAATTATTAAATAAGAAAAATATATTATTTAATAATAAAAATTTTGTAGGTTTTTTTATAGATTACTGAAATCATAATTACTTAATTCATTATTCATTTTAAAGGAGAATAAAAATTGTTGGACATAAAATTATTCAGAGAAAATCCTGAATTGATATTTGACTCTGAGAAGAAAAGATTCAGAAGCACAGAAAATGCAGAGAAAGTTATTGAATATGACACCTTATGGAGAGAAGGTGAAAGAAGATTAAACTCTTTAAGAGCAGAAAAAAACAAATTATCCAAATCATTCAAGAAAGCAAAGCAAGAAGGTAACATTGAGGAAGTCATTGCTAAAAGTAAGGAAGTCGCTCAAGAGATCAAGGATTTAAGCGCTAAAAATGCAGAATACCTTCAATTAAGAGATGATTATAGATATAAAGTGGGAAACATTATTGATGAGGATGTTCCTGTTTCCGATACTGAAGATGACAATGTGGTTGTAAGAACCTATGGTGAAATTCCAGAGCATGACTTTGAATTGTTGAATCATGTAGACTTGATTAATAAGATTGATGGAGCAGACCTTGAAACTGCAGCAAGCGTTTCAGGTGCAAGATTCTACTACTTGAAAAGAGACATCTTACACTTGAACTTGGCATTGATTCAATTTGCACTTTCAGAACTTGAAGCTGAAGGATACATTCCTATGCAAACTCCTTTCTTTGTAAAAGGTGAAGTTGCAGCTGAAACTTCTGAACTCGGTGAGTTTGAGGAAACCTTATACAAGGTTGAAAATGAAGACATGTACTTGATTGCAACTGCTGAACAGACTTTAGCAGCTCTTCACAGAAATGAAATCATCAATCCAGAAGACTTGCCACTTAGATACTGCGCACTTTCAACTTGTTTTAGAAAAGAGGCAGGTTCTCATGGAAAGGACACTTTGGGAATCTTTAGAGTTCACCAATTCGAAAAGATTGAACAGTTCATTTACTCCACACCTGAGGATTCAAGAAAGCAGCATGATCATTTGATGGAAGTCACTGAAAGAATCTATCAGAAATTAGGTCTTCCATATCAAATCATAGCTATTGTATCATCTGCATTAAATGACAATGCAGCAATCAAATACGACCTTGAAGCTTGGTTCCCAGGTTCCGGTGCATTCAGGGAATTGGTAAGTTGTACCAACTGTAAGGATTATCAAGCAAGAAAAACCAAAACAAGATACGGTAGAGCAGGTTCCGGAGATGCACAAATATTGCATACCTTAAACAGTACAGCTATTGCAACTGAAAGAACCATTTGTTGTATTTTAGAAAACTACCAACAAGCTGACGGTAGCATTAAAGTCCCTGAGGTCTTGGTACCTTATATGGGTGGAAAAACAGTTATTGAAGCAAAAGAATAATTTTTATTCTTTTTTCTCTTTTTTTATTATTTTATCTATTTTTTTAATTTTTACAAATCTCTTTTTACTTTAATTTTAGCCGCTATTGTTTGCATACATTCAAACTATTGGTTTTGTTATAACTTTTTTGCATAGATAAAATTTAAAAAAAGAGTTAAGATAGCAAAAAGTCAAAATTTTAAAAAAGAAAAAAATGATGAATACATTTTTAGTATTCATCTGCATGGAAATATCCAACGATTCCATGTGCTATTAATGCAATACCTAATATGATGGTGATTAATATTGGGTTGTTAGCTGCAAATAAAGCAATGAACAAAATAACAATTCCTAATACTAAACCAACTATGGAGCCAGATTTGTTGATTTCAGCTCCTCCAAGCAATCCGATTACGGAAGCTATGATTAGCATGAAGCCAACAACATAGAACTGTAATCCAACTAGGAATGAAATTGCATTGGTTCCAAAGATGAATGCCAATCCTAAAATAATCATTACAACTCCAAATATTGCTGAAACAGTTGAAATAGCTGGTGAAATATCTTTTGAAATGATTCCAGTGTAAGCTAATCCTATACCAAATATCAATACTGCTGCACCAATAAGGATAGAGATTAAATTAGCGCTGAATATTGGGAATATAATAAATATCAAACCAATAATGATTGAAATAATGGCTAAAATCTTACTTGATTCCATTTTTCTCACCTCATTTTACATTTAATTGTATAATATTCTATTTATTAAGGTATATATAAATTATTCTTTCATTTTACATAGGGACTTCAATTATTTATAATTTTTTCATCAATTATTTCAATTAATTATTTCAATTAATTATTTCAATTAATTATTTCAATTAACTATTTCAATTAATTATTTAAATAATAATGAATTAATCTTAATTAATACCTAAAAAACATTTTCATGTGATAAGATGGCTGATTTTGAAGAAATTATCAATACAAGACGCAGTATAAGGGAATATGATTCCAAAGAAGTTGAAAATGAAAAGATAGAAAAGATTTTAAAAGCAGGCATGCAAGCTCCTGGAAGCAGGTTAGGTGCTGAACCTTGGGAATTCCTGATAATTAAAAACAAGGATACACTTGCTAAAATTGGAGAAACCAAACCTCGTGTAACAAATGCCCCTGTAGCCATTCTTTTGATTGCAAACATTGAAAGATCATTTTATAAATTGGTATGGCAACAGGATATGAGTGCAGCAGCAGAGAACATGCTTCTTGAGGCTGTCAATCTTGGTTTAGGAGGATTATGGAATGGTGTAGCTCCTGAAGAGGAAAGAATGAACGCCATTGCAGATATTGTAGGATTGCCAAAAAATGACAACCTAAAGCCATTCTGCATAATCACTCTCGGTTATCCTGCTGAAGGTTGGGAAAACAAATTCATGGATAAATTCGATGAATCCAGAATCCATTATGAAACCTATTAATTACTCAAATAATTTATGAAATATTAATTAAAATTTTAATATTAAATCTGATTTCAATTCTTAAACGGATGATGCATTATGAAATACAATTTTGATTCAATAATTGACAGAAAAAATACCAATTCACTTAAATGGGATCTATTTGATGATGATTACCCTATGTGGGTTGCAGATATGGACTTTTATGCGGCTCCATTCATTTATGAATCCGTGAATAGAAAAGCAAAGCATGGAGTTTATGCCTATTCATTTGTCAATGATGAAATTTTTGATTCCTATATCAATTGGTGGGAAAAATATGGGCTTGCTATGAAAAGGGATGAATTATTGTTTGCAACTGGGGTCATGCCTTCAATCACTAGCATCATTCGAGCATTCACTGACGTTGGAGATAATGTCTTGATCCAAACACCAGTTTACCATGTCTTCTTTTATGTGATTGAGGATAATGATAGAAATGTTGTTGAAAATCCTCTGATTTATGATTCTGCCTCCCATGATGTGGAAACTGCTTACTCCATTGATTTTGATGATTTGGAAGAAAAATTCAAGGATCCAAAGACTAAATTGATGCTTTTATGCAATCCTCATAATCCAATTGGAAGAATATGGGATGAGAAAACCCTTGAAAAAATAGCTATTTTAGCAAACAAATACGATGTTCTTGTTGTCTCTGATGAGATACATTGTGACTTAACTGACCCTAATTTGACTTATGTTCCTTTTGCATCTTTAGATGAGGACTTGGCAAACAATAGCATCACTTGCATTTCTCCAAGCAAGACATTTAATATTGCAGGTCTTCAAAGTTCTGCAGTTTTCACTCGAAACAAAGAGCTTTATGAGATTTTAGAAAAGCAATTGTCAGTTGATTGCTTCAATCATCCGAACATCTTTTCAATAGATGCCACTATTGCAGCATATAAAAGTGAAGATTGGTTAAATGAATTGAGGGAAGTTCTATTTGAAAATAAGATGATTGTTGATGAGTTCTTAAAAAGTGAAATTCCTGAAATCAGATTGGTTCCGGCAAATGCAACCTATCTTTTATGGTTGGATTGCAGTAAGTTAAGGGGAGAAAATTTTGAAAATTGTGAATTCTCCACTTCTTTATCTGAGTTTTTAAGAGAAAATGTAAGTTTATTCCTATCTCCAGGAATTCAATTTGGAAAAAATGGGGATAATTTCTTGAGAATGAATATCGCATGTCCTCAAGACTTATTGCTTGAAGGATTGAATGCATTAAAAACAGGGATTGAAAAATTTAAAAAAGAAAATAATATTTGAAATATTTGAATTTAAAAATAGATTTTAGTTTAAGATAAATTTGAAATAAATTTTTTGAAATCCTTTTGAAAGTATTAAAAATAAAAAAAGTAGAGAAATTTTATTATTTTAATTTCTCCTCCCACTCTTTTTGTCTAAATCCAGTAAGCACTACATCTTCAGTCTCAATTATTGGACGTTTTACAAGCATGCCTTCAGTAGATAAAATCTTCATTTGTTCTTCTTCACTCATTTCAGGCAACTTGTCTTTTAATTGCATCTCTCTGTAGATTTTACCGCTTGTGTTGAAGAACCTCTTGAGAGGAAGTCCACTTTTCTCGTATAATCCCTTCAATTGGTCATAATCTGGATTATCCTCAACAATATGCTGTTCATCATATTTGAATCCATTTTCATCTAACCATTTTTTAGCCTTTTGGCATGTGCTGCATCTTGGGTAGTAAATAAATAACATTTTTTTAACCTCTAAAATGAATTAATTAATAATATTATATTAATTATTTTATTTTTATTTTTTCATATTTATTACAATAATTTTTAATTATTCTTATTTTCTAACCCAAACCTTTTCGCTGTCATTAGTCTTAGCCTTATTGTCTGCCATTACGCCAACTAAATCATGAGCCTTGTTAGGTTCCTCAAGGTATTTGATGTCATCTTCACTTAACTTAAGCTCTACAGAATTCACTCCAGTTTCAATATGCTTTAGCTTTGTAGCTCCCATAATTGTGGAATCAACTTTGGTTTGTAACCATGCAAGTGAAATTTCACTCATTGAAACATCATATTCCCTTGCAAGATTAATTACCCTATTGATTATTACAGAATCCTGTTCTTCAGTTGATTCATATTTTTTAGTTGCATAAAAATCTTCTTTTAGTCTTTTAGAGCTTTCATCAGTCATTTTTGAAAGTCTTCCAGAAGCAAGTGAACTGTAAGGTGTAAGTCCAATGTTTTCACTTCTGCAGTATGGAATCATCTCCCTTTCCTCTTCACGGAATATGGGAGTGTAGTGTCCTTGAACTGAAACGAACTTTTCAAATCCTTCCTTTTCTGCAAGTGCATTTGCCTTTGCAAGTTGCCATGCAAAACAGTTAGAAATGCCTATGTATCTGACCTTTCCTTCTTTGACTATGCTGTTTAATCCATCGAGAATGTCATATAATGGAGTGTTGTAGTCCCACGTGATAAATGTATAAATCTATGTAGGTCAAGCCAAGATTTTCTAAACTTGTGTTAACCATTTTCTTGATATGGTCCTGTCCTGAAACATTGTTTTTTGATTTCATCTTCAGTTCTTGGCAGGAACTTGGTAGCAATTACAATATCTTCCCTATCTGCAAAGTCTTTGATAGCTCTTCCTACGTATTGTTCGCTTGTTCCATTTTGATAGCCGATTGCAGTATCGAAGAAGTTTATTCCATTGTCTATTCCTGTCTTTATGATCTTTCTTGATTCCTCTTCATTCAATGTCCATGTATGCATTCCATTATTCGGATCTCCAAATCCCATGCAACCCATGCATATGCGACTCACATTCAAATCTGAATTGCCTAATTTTGTATATTTCATTTAAACACCTTTTAAATTTATTAACTTATTTTAGAAAATTTTTTAATGTTTGTTATAAATGGGATTATCTATTTAACACTATTAAGTATTTTTTTAAAGAGTTTATCTATTAAATACTTAAGAATTTTCTATAAACTAATTTTTAAATCTATACGTGATAAAATGGCAGTCAAAGAGAAGAGAGTAGAATTAATAGAACTGTTTTATGATTTGATATTTGTATATGCTATTTCAAGGTTGACCTCTCTAATCAGCGAACCCATTAACGGAGGAATAGATTTAAACGCTCTTTTTGTATATGTTATCACCTCTTTTGTGATCTTATAAGCTTGGTTATACTTTACAAATTATGTGAATCGTTATGGTGAGTGGAAGTGGTATGAATACTTAATTGCCTGTATAAATATGATTTCGGTAATTTACATGGCCAATACCATCAGTGCCAATTGGGTTTTCATGTATCTGCCATTCAATCTTTCTATGTTAATCATGCTGCTTACCGTTTTGTCATTGTATTTTGTGCATGTTCATAGAGAAAAACCTTAGATTTTGCAACTGGAAATTCCGTAACAATTCTTTTAGTTGTTTGCTTTATTTACATTTTAGCATTAATTGCAATTTACTTAAATTTATCTTCAATTGTAATATGGATTGATGTAATTGCAGTTTTAGTTGGGGCATTCCTGCCATTTTTCTTAAAAGGCAATTTTGATAGGTGCATTATTAGTTTCCCCCATTTAACTGAACGTTTTGAATTATTGACAATTATCACTTTTGGTGAGGCAATTGTGGGTATGGCACACTTTTTTGATATTAGTCACTTTAATTTAATTCCTATTATGGTATTCTTCATTATTCTAACAATGTTTGGATCTTATGTGGTTCAAATTCATAATCTGGTGAATCATCATAGGGAAGAGAGAAGCTTAAGACTTATGTTTAGTCATTATTTCATTGTCATAAGTATTAATTTGGTAACATTTGCACTGGAATTGATTCATTCTGGTGAAATCAATCACTGGATTGTAAGTGGGATGATGATTATTTCCTTAATTGTTTTCTATGTTTCAATAATGGCCAATAGGGAATATTATTATGATAATGTAAAATTAAGTAGAAAAAATATCTTATCCATGGTTTTAGTTACTTTTATAGGAATTTTAGTTATTTTAACCTTTATAGATAGCCTATATGGATTTTTAATCGGTGTATTGATAGTTACATGGGGCAATTTAGCTATTTTAATCGAAATATATGGAAATTTTTAAAAGATTGAACTTTGGTTTATTTAATTAAGTTAAGAAAACTTTTTTATAGTTTTATTAGTAAAATTACTCATGGATTTAGGAAATTATATTTCGATGTGTTTTATTAAATACATCTTTTGGATTATTTTCTAAAAATTTTTAAATCATATAAATTATTTTTTAATTTTAAATAGGCGATATTATGAGTATTTTAGTTGCTTATTATTCAAGAGCAGAAGTTACAAAAAAATTGGCAGAAGCTATTGCAGCAGAAACTGGTGCAGATATAGAAGAAATCGTTTCTAAAGTGAAATATGATGGTAAAATCGGTTTTGCACGTGGTGGAAAGGATGCTATTTCAGAAAAGATTATTGATTTAGGGCCATTGGAACATGATGTTTCAGATTATGACTTGGTTTATTTAGGAGTTCCTGTATGGGCTGGAAAAGCTGCAAATCCTATGATTTCATACATTAAGCAAAATGAAGGAAAGTTCAATGATGTAAAATTCTTTGTAACTGCAGGTGGAAGCGGTTTTGAAGGTGCTATAGATCAAATGGAAAGATATGTGGGCAAAGCTCCTTTAAAAACATTATGTCTTGTTACAAAACAAGTAAAACATGATGAATTTGATGAAGAGTTAACTTCATTTATAGAATAAACTAATAAACTGGTTTTTTCAATTATTTTAATATTATGCAGTTAACTAATTTAATTATTAGCCCATTAAATTATTTCTTTTGCAGAATAGAAAGATTTAAATTGTTTAAAAATAATTTATAATATTAACAGATCTTTATTCACTTAAATATTTATATAAATGTAAATTGGATGATATTATGTCAATTTATGATTTTGAAGTTAAAGACACTCAAGGAAATTTGGTTTCCTTAAGTGAATACAAAGGAAAAGTATTGTTAATTGTCAACTCTGCTACCAAATGTGGTTTCACTCCACAATACACTGAATTGAATGAAATTTTCAATGCATTCAAGGATGAGGGATTTGTCATTTTAGATTTCCCATGCAACCAATTCGGTAAACAAGCTCCAGGTACTGGGGAAGAAATTGCAGCTACTTGCCGTAGCGAATATTTGGTTCCATACCCAATCTTTGAAAAGATTGAAGTAAACGGTGAAAATGAAGAGCCGTTATATGCTTACTTAAAGAAGGAACAACCATTTAAAGACATCACTGGTGATGGAGCTAGAAAATTGAAAATGGTCCTTAAGGTAATGGATAGACATTATAAGGACAATGATGATATCAAATGGAACTTCACTAAGTTTTTAGTTGACAGAGAAGGAAATGTAGTTCAACGTTTCGAGCCAACTGAAAGTTTAGAAGATGTTAAGGCAAGAGTTAAGGAATTATTATAATTCTTTATTCTTTTTTTATTTTTCTATTTTTTATTCAGTTATTAAATTCTATTTTTATTCATCTTTATTTTCTCATTATTTTTTCTTATTTTAATTCGTTGAGGTATTTTTATTCAATGTGGGTTTTTATTAAATAGTTAAATAATTTAAGAATCAATATAACTTATGCGGGATTATGAAAAAGATTTTATACTTGACAGATTTATATTATCCGGCTAAAGGCAGAAACTACTATGAGGAGAATCTCTTTTTATCAGGGATACTTAAGGACCATTTTGATATAGTTTTGTGCAGTCCAAAGAATTCTTCAAGCTTTGAAAATGATGTGGATTTAATCATTTTCAGAAATACTGGTAGTGTATTGAATTTTAAGGAAGTTTATGATTCATTTAGAGAAAGGGTAAAGACTAATGATTTAAGGACTTTCAACGATTTCACTGGAAAGGCAGATATGTATGGAAAGCAATATCTTGTTGATTTGACTTTAGATGATTATCCTGTAATTCCTACAATTGATGATATAAAAAATATTGATTTATTGCCTAAAGCAGAGACTTATGTCATAAAACCTAAAGATGGTGCTGATTCAATAGGCCTTGAGTTTTTAACCAAGGAAGAATTATTCAAAAAGGATTTGAATAATGACATTTTAATTCAGCCTGCAATCGATTTTGAGTATGGGGTATCCTTTTATTTTATAAACGATAAATTTGAATATGCAGTATATGCTCCTAATAGAAAAGAAAGATGGAAACTTGAGAGATATGTTCCAAGCGCTGAAGAGATTGAATTTGCGAAAAGATTTATTGGGTGGAACACTATTGAAAATGGTATTCAGAGAGTAGATGCATGCAAAACAAAAGATGGTCAATTATTGTTGGTGGAACTTGAAGATTTAAATCCATATCTGTCTCTTTTGGAGTTAAATAAAGAAACTGTTGAGATTTTTATTAATGATTTAGTGGATGCAATTAATAATTTATGAGTATTTTTTGGAAGAGGTAAAATGAAATTGGAAATAAATACAGAAACCTGTACTGGATGTAAATTATGCCAAACCGTTTGCATTAGGGATAATATTGAAATTATTGATTAGAAAGCGGTTGAGGTTGATAATGGGGATTGCTTTGACTGTGGGCATTGCCTTTCAATTTGTCCAACAGGCAGCATTTCATTAAATGTGTTTGAAAATCAATCAGAACGTGTTGAAGATTATAATCCTCGTGAAATCCCTATAATATCTGAAGAATTTTTACAGTTTTTAAAGCAACGCAGAAGCATTCGCTGGTTCAAGAATAAAAAAATAGATAAGGAAACTTTTGATAAGCTATTTGAAGCAGCCTATTACAGTCCAAGTGCTCAAAATGCTCAAGATGTGGAGTTCGTTGTTCTTGATGAAAAATTAGATGATTTCATGCATTTGGCTTATGATATAATTAAAGTGGAAGAGGATGAATTCTTCAGAATAAAGCAATTTGGCGAGTATCTTAGAGGAGAAGGAGATTATAAGAATCATCCGCTTCTTTGGGAAGGAAGTCAAATGATCTTATCATTTTCCAAAAGTCCGGCAAATGCAATCATTGCAAATACAAGACTTGAGCTATTGGCTTATACAATGGGTCTTGGAGGATTCTATTCATTGTTCACCCTAAAGGCAGATGAATTGGGCCATGACAGATTAACGGAATTCTTCCCAGAAATAGACAGTGATAAGCATATGTATTCTGCATTCATAATCGGTTATCCAAGAGTAAAATACAGAAGAACAGTTCCTCATAAGAAAATAAATGTTCATTTTAAATAATCCTCAAATAATTATTTTAAAATCATTATTAGAATATTTTTTTGATTTAAATATTTTTCTTTTTTTATTATTAGAAATAATCTTTTAGGGTAGATTTTATTTTTCTATCTTTTTCATCATTCACTCTTCTCAAATTCAATGAAACTAATCTTTTTGTAGAGATTGCAGTTATTGGTGCCAAAAAGAAAGTCAGGATTGAAATGCCGATTTCAAGAACATTTGAGGTATTTGGATTGATGTCAACAAAGCAAGTCACTGTAAATGTTTGTGCGATTACTGCACAGATAAAAATGGTAAGAACATATTTTGCACCATAATCTTTTAACAATCCGAATATTTCATTATAGTCAAAAGCTTAAGGAACTTTCCATTATTTTCATATCTATTAAGAATGGCACTTATTAATGTCAAATAAACAATAATGAATAAAATGAAGAAAATAATTGCTAAAGGAATATTGCCTGCAAGGAAATGGGATTGGGCAAAATTGAATAGAAATGTCATCACAATCCCATAAATTAGAATGATGCAATATTTTTTAAAACCTTCCCAAACTAATTTTTTGAGTTTATTATATTGAGAGGCTTGTTTTCTCCTAATAATCCTTTAAAAACTATTCTTGTCCCATATCCTATTTCCACAAACACTAAAATGGAAGTGATGATAGGTATGATTCTGTTCTGATTAAGATTGCTGAAATCAAGACTTTTTAAAAGGGAAATTGCCAAACCTATTTTGCTCATATCTGACTTATTTAAATGGTAATGACAAATAATAGGCCTCCTGTTATGAGGATTATTTTCCAATCTAAAAAAGGATATCTTATTGCATCTTTCAAATCATTTTTTAATGTGTCTAACATTTTATCAGGAATAATCTAATTGTGAAGATGGGGATTCTAGAATTATTCAATCATAATGTTAATTTAACAGATAATGTTGAAAATCCTTGATCCATTTCAGATGAAACGGATAATTGATGAAATTTAGGGAATGATTTTTTGACATGTTCAAGGATTCTAAAATCAATGTAGATTTCTGTAACATAAAACTCAAATCCATCTGTAAAGTAGTATGTAGGCTTTCTGCATTTGAGCTTTGCACTGTAGAAGAAATCTTCAAGTCTGTTTTCCAAATCCCATTTTTCGTTTTCACTTAACTCTTTTCCATTGATGTAGTCGATGATGTCATCTTCTAATCCTTCTTCAATAGGGTAGAGTCTTAAGTCATTTTCCATTTCTTCTAAGTCTTGATACAATTTTTCTCTGTTTAATTCAACCATAGTGTCACCAAATTCTAAAATCTAAAAATAATATGATTCTTTAAAAGTTTTAATTAATTTTAATTAATTTTAATTAATTTTTATAAATTTTTATAATTTAAATGTAAAAAAAATCTGTAATAAATAAAATAAATAAAATGAAAATTTTAATATGAAATTTTTAATTAAAAATAAAAGAGCAATAATTGAAAATTATTTCATATTTCCAAATAATCCTCTAATGATTCCTTTTGTAACTTCCCTTGCAGCAGTGTTTACAACAGTTGTAGTTGCCTTTTCAACAGTTGTCTTTCTTGTAGTCTTTCTCTTGGATTTTGTGGTTTGCTTTGCCATTTGATTCACTGCTGTTCCAACAGCTATTCCAATCACATCTTCAAGCAATCCTTTTTGTCTAGGTGCTTCTTGCTGTGGCGCTTGGGTCTGTGCTGGAGCTTGCTCCATAGGTGCCTGCTGTGCTGGAGCTTGCTTTGGAGCTTGTTCTGTTTGATTAGGAATTTCTCTAATAGGTGCATCTTGAGGAATCTCAGATTGGACATTAGGATTGTTGTCAATCTTATTCAATAGCAGCTCATATGCAGATTCCCTATCGACAGCATCTCTATATTTGCCTCTAAGAGATGAAATGCTCATCAATTCTGCTCTGTAATTGTCTTCAATAGCTCCAATATAACTTTGAGGAGGTAAAATGTCAACTTGTTGCACGATACCCGGAGCTCCTTTTTCTTCAAGAACGGAAACCAATGCTTCGCCGGTTCCTAAATTGGAAATGACTTCTGTTGTATCAAATTCCGGATTTGGCCTGAATGTTTCAGCAGCAGTCTTTACCGCTTTTTGCTCTTTTGGAGTGTAAGCATGAAGTGCATGTTGCACTCTGTTACCAAGCTGTGCCAAGACAGTGTCTGGGATGTCTGATGGGCTTTGGGAAATGAAGTATAAACCAATTCCTTTGGAACGGATCAATCGGACAATTTGCTCTACTTTTTTCTGGAATGCAGGAGACATGTCATCAAAGAGCAAATGTGCCTCATCAAAGAAGAAAACAAATTTAGGCTTGTCCAAGTCACCTACTTCTGGCATTGTTTCATACAGTTCAGATATCATCCATAAGAGGAATGTTGAATACAATTCTGGTGCTGTAGATAATTTTACGGAATCCAATACATTGATCATACCTTTTCCTTCATCATTGCATTGCATGAAATCTGATAATTCCAATGCAGGCTCTCCAAAGAAGATGTCTCCTCCCTGTTCCTCAAGGGTAAGCAATGATCTGATTAAGGTGGTTGCTGATTTCTTAGCCACTGCACCATATTGGTTTTCATAAAGTTCAGCATTATCACTTACATGATTGATCATGGATTTCAAGTCTTTTATGTCGATTAAAAGCAAGTTTTCATCATCCGCTACACGGAACACTATGTTCAATACACCTTCTTGAGCTTCAGACAAGTTCAATATTTTTGAAAGCAATTGAGGACCCATTTCAGAGATTGTAACTCTAATAGGCAATCCCTTTTCACCATATAAGTCCCAGAATTCAACAGGATATGACTTGAAGACAAATCCTTTGTCTGCAAGATTGTATTTCTCCATCCTTTCAGTTACTTTTGAGTTTGGTTCACCTACCTTTGCAAGACCTGAAACGTCCCCTTTCATATCTGCTAAAAATACTGGAACTCCCATATCACTGAAAGCTTCTGCAAGTGTTTTTAAAGTGATTGTTTTTCCGGTACCAGTTGCACCAGCTATTAATCCATGACGATTGGCTAATTTTGATAACAAATAAACTTCTGTATTTTCATTAGCTCCAACTAGGATATTATTTTCTGTATACATGATAACACCTTTTTTATAAATTTGATTAATAAAAAATCATCATAATTAATTTTTAATATATTTCTAATGATATAAAAAATAATATATTTTATTTTCAGAAGTTTTCATATCTATTAACAACTAATTTTGTTTTCCACTTACTGTTCAATATTTTTATTCAATATTATTTTTTCAATATTATTTTTCATTCATTTCAAAAGTAAAAATAATAAATTATATAATAGACTTAAAAAATATATTTAAATAAGATTTTTTTTATTGATATAAGTTGATTTTATAATAATTTATGATTTTTATAAGGTGATGAAAAATGTATGAAACCTTAACATTCACTGGTGGAATTCACAAAAGCGAAGAATTAAAAGAATTAATTGAGGATTTAGGAGGTTTTGTTCTCCAATCCAATATATTGCAAATGGAACTTGTATTGAATATGGCAGTTCCTATTGATGATGTGGATATTATTAAGGAAAAGGCTAAAGAGCTTTTAGGTGAACTCTCTGTTGCACCTATGGCTGGTTCTGAAATAGCTATTGTTTCCCCAACCCTTGCAAGACATCACCTTCCTCATGCTGCATGTGACATTTCCGAATACCTTAGACGTTATGGTGCTAAAGACAATATGGTCGGTTTGGCTCGTGGTCATGGTAAAGGAACTGCAGGAATCAGTGAAACTGAAAAGGCATTGATTGAGGAGCATGACATAGCTATTTTCGCATTAGGAAGCTTTAAGCAATGCATTATCGATAAGGCTTACCTTTACAATGACATTGATATTCCAGTGATTGTCACCGGCGCACCTGAAATTGATTTGGAAGAATTGCCTGGTGTAGATGCTTATGTTCCAGGATTAGGTAGAATTCCACGTAGATTAAAAAGAGGGGAAAACATAAGGGCTTTGAAGAAATTGGTTGAAACTGTTGAAGACCTTTTGGAAAAACGTAAAAAAGAGCTTGCTCAAGATCCTCCAATAGCCCCTTCAATTTTAGTCAAGAGTGAGATTGAAACTCAAGTTCCGGCTATTAAGGAAGTTATTTCCCCAACTCCGGTAACAAGCCAATTAAGCGGTCTTAGAGTGAAATTGGATTATGATAAGTATCATGAGGAAATTGAAAATGTAATTATTGGAGACCAGAAATTAAAGGACATTGCAGAAATCAAAAAGTCTCATTTCTATGATTACATCCTTGTAGAGCTTTTAACTGAAAGTTCTTTAGTGGAATGAACAGTTAAAAATATAAAAAACAAATAATGTTATAAAACAAAAATGTAAAATAAAAATGTAAAATAAAAATGTAAAATAAAAATATAAAACAAATTATATTATAATAAATAAAACTTTGTTTATTATTTTTTTTTTATTATTTGATTTCAAAAATCTTTCATTATCTTATTTTTATAATATTATTATCAAAATTTCTAATCAAAATTTCTAAATAATTAAATTAATATTTATTTTTATTTCATGCCGAAATGTAGGATTGATTGTGAGAAGTGTAAAAATGCAAGTTATAGCAGATCTTGGTGGAACTCCAGGGAAGGATTGCAGAGGCTTTTGTAAGTTTTGCTACTTTAGAAAAGTGAAACCATTAACAGAAGCTCTCGGATGTCAACATTGTCCACCTAATAAAGTGGGCTGTCCAAGATGTTTGGAAGGAGTTCAAGAGGCAGGGAAACCATTTCAACAGCCATTTTCAGTTATCAGTGAAGTACAGATGGCATTGATGATGAATCCTGTAAGGGATGCTAACTTAAAGGTTAATATAAGCGGTGGTGGAGATGTCAGCTGTTATCCTTATCTTGAAGAACTTATATTTAACTTGTCCCAAATGCAATTGCCAATTCACTTAGGTTATACAAGTGGAAAGGGAATTGATGATGGTGATATTGCTACACAATTCCTGAATCAGGGAGTTGATGAGGTAACATACACTATTTTTGCAGCAGACCCAAAACTCAGGAAGAAATGGATGTTAGATCCAAGTCCTGAAGAATCACTTAAAGCTGCTCAACTTTTTGCTGAAGGTGCAGACTTGCATGCAGCAGCAGTAATCATTCCTGGTGTGAATGATGGTGCAGTCCTTCAAAACACCTGTGAAAAGTTGGAAGAGTGGGGAGCAAAGGCATTGATGATGATGCGTTTTGCAAATAGTTATGATCAAGGTTTGATTTTAGGTAATGGGCCCGTTGTTGAAGGTATTGTTCCTCATGAACCGCTTCAATTTGAAGAGCTTGTAAAACAAATCAATAGTGAATATAATCTTAGAGTCACTGGAACTCCTTTATCAGATCCAACAATCGGAGCGCCATTCATATTAGCAAAAGATGAGTATGAGGAATTTTTAGGAATCTTGCCTCAAGTCACTGGTGAAGCTACACTTTTAACCTC
This sequence comes from Methanobrevibacter ruminantium, assembly GCF_016294135.1. Taxonomy (NCBI): domain Archaea; kingdom Methanobacteriati; phylum Methanobacteriota; class Methanobacteria; order Methanobacteriales; family Methanobacteriaceae; genus Methanobrevibacter; species Methanobrevibacter ruminantium. Next base: position 11,599 of record NZ_JAEDCO010000021.1, on the reverse strand, counting down.
TAAAATTGCAGCGCCGTTCTTAATGAAAATCTTTAATAAAATTGCTCCAGATAATGTGAATGTTGTTGCAACCAAGAAGGACATCGCATGTTTGATGACAAGACAAGACCTTGAAGTATTGGATTTAGATGACATTAAGGATGCAGTCATTCTTCCTGGAAGAGCTTTTATACACCAATTGGATGCAGAAAGGATTCTAAGTCAAGATGGCAAAAGCCGTCTTGTAGGTTATGGTCCGGACACTTTAAGTGTTGATGGTGAGTTAAGCAGTGGCATGTCTGAAGAGGAAGTAATTGAACATGAGTTAGGTTCATTCATTGATCTTATTCAAGCAATCAATTTCTTTGGAATGAAGAGGGCTTTCTAAATTTCTAATTTTCTAATTTTCTAATTTTTCATTTTAAACTTTCATTTTATAAATTTCCATTTTCATATTTTTTCATTTTTTATCAATTAAAATTTTTTTTTAAAAAAATAGTCTGTTTTTAGTATTACTAATAGTATTACTTTTGCCGAATTTAAGTAATATTTGAATTTTTCACGATTTTTCATTTTTTTCTTTATTTTAGTCTTAAATAAATTGTTTGTATTTATTTAAAAATTTCTATCTTTAAAATACTTATTTTTTAATTATAATCTGAAATGATACGTTTTTTAACATTTATACTATTTTAATTAATTTAAAAAAGTATTACTTTTTGACTTTTATATAATAAAAAAATTAAAAAATATTATTACTTATAAAGTTTTCTATTTAATTCTTAAACGAATGTTTATATTATATTTTAAATAAACTAATATTTGTATACCAAATAGCTGGCTATTGCAAAAATTTTGCTTTATGGCTTACTCACAAAAAACTGAAATGGTTTTTGTTGAGTGGTATATTAACTCTATTTATTTAGGAGGGAAAAAATTGGCAAAGTTTGATGATAAAGTCGATTTATACGACGACAGAGGTTCATTAGTAGAATCTGATGTACCAATCGAAGCTCTAAGTCCGTTACGTAACCCTGCTATTAAGAACATTATTAGTGGTGTTAAAAGAACTGTAGCTGTAAACTTAGAAGGAATCGAAAAATCTTTAAAAACTGCTTCCGTCGGTGGAGCAAAATCTAAAATCTTAGGTAGAGAAATGGATCTTGACATCGTAGCTCAAGCTGACTCCATTGCTGCTGCTGTAAAAGACATGCTTCAAGTAACTGAAGACGATGATACTAAATGTGAAGTACTCTCTGGTGGAAAAAGGATTTTAGTCCAAATTCCAACTATCAGATTAGACTCTTCCGCAGAATACTCCGTAGCAACCTTAGCTACCGCAACTGCATTAACTCAAGCTATTATCAAAGAGTTTGACGTAAACATGTACGACGCAAACATGGTAAAAGCTGCTATCTTAGGAAGATACCCACAATCTGTAGAATACATGGGTGCTAACTTAAAAACCATGTTAGACGTACCACAAAAATTAGAAGGTCCAGGTTACTCCTTAAGAAACATTAAAGCAAACGACTTCGTAGCTGCTACCTTAAAAAATACCTTACAAGCAACTGCACTTGCAAGTATTTTCGAACAAACTGCAATGTTTGAAATGGGTGACGCAATTGGTGCTTTCGAAAGAATGCACTTATTAGGTTTAGCTTACCAAGGATTAAACGCAGACAACATGGTATTAGGTTTCGTACAAGACAACGCTAAAGAAGGAACTGTTGGTTCTATCGTACAAGACACTATCGCTAAAGCTGAAGCTGATGGTGTAATTGCTGTTGAAAAAGAATTAACCGGATACAACATGTACGCAACCAATGACGCAGCTAAATGGAATGCATATGCTGCTGCAGGATGTACTGCTGCTGTAATGGTAAACGTTGGTGCAGCAAGAGCTGCTCAAGGTATTCCATCTTCTATTTTATACTTCAACGACAATGTCGAATTCGCTACCGGTTTACCTGGTATTGACTTCGGTAGAGCTGAAGGGGTAGCTGTAGGATTCTCTTTCTTCTCTCACTCTATCTATGGTGGAGGAGGTCCTGGTTTATTCAACGGTAACCACGTAGTAACCAGACACAGTAAAGGATTTACTATTCCTTGTGTAGCTGCAGGTATGGCATTAGATGCTGGTACCCAACTCTTCTCTCCAGAAGCAACTTCTGGATTAATTAAAGAGGTATACAGTGAGATTGACGAATTCAGAGAACCACTCAAATATGTTGCTTTAGCAGCTGCTGAGATTAAAGGTGACATCTAATTATCGAATTAATTCTTGTTAATTAAAATCTAATTTAAAATTCACATAAATAATTATTTAAATCATTATGATTTAGATACTGAGGTTAAATAATGGATATTGAAATATTTCCACATAGAATTTTAGGGACAGACACAACTGAAAAGTTATTGAATGATTTAGAAGCTTTGGAATCAGTTAAAAGAACTGTTATTCAAGGTCCAAGACTTCCTCCACAAGATGAGATTGACCGTATTTATGGTGATCGCAGAATAATTGTGGTTAATGGTGAGGAAATTGAATTGAAAGTTAAAACTGGTAGAATTTTTGTAGAGCTATATGATGAGTCAGGTATTGATGAAATTAGAGGAATATGTGATGAACATATCACTACTGGTTTTGATATTAATACCAGCAAATCCCAATATATCAGAAAGCAAAGAACCGTTTCTGATGAATTGAAATATGGTAGGGATACAGAAATTCCTGAAGAATTAATTGGTATTGCAGATACCCGTTCTAAATTTAAGGATCATGTATCTATTCTAAAAAAAGATACAATGGAATAAGATATCTATTAAATTTTTGATTAATGGTTTATGATAGTATGATTGGAAGATGCACACATATAGTAGACTGTAGGGAAACAAGAGGTCTTGGTGAAGGAGGAGGAATTGCTCAAAGGGGAACTTTTGCAGAATGTGGAAGTGATGTTTTGGCAGTTGCTATGTCTCCCGGTCGTAGACACATTACCAAACCTGTCTGTGAAATTACCTTTGGTTTACGTGAAGCTAACCTATTAACTAGTACTATGATATTGGATGCAGGTAGTGGTGTTCCACATGATGCTCCTGCAGGTGGTGCAGGTAATGCTTTTGGTTTAACTGATAAGGAAGTTGAACAAATGCAAAAGTTTAAGGTTATTGTGGTTCACTTAGGTGGAGTAAGAAATCATATTACATACAAGGCAAGATTAATCTTGCGTAACGTTAACAAACCTTGTGTTATTATTTGTGAATATCCTGTAGACTTTGAAGATTTTGCAAAAATCGGTGTTAAAACCGCAAAGGTCATGCCTGAAGAGGTAAAAACAGAAGGTAAAATCATGAACATAGTATCAGGGGTTATCAGGGGACAAACAGTGTCTCAAGAAAAATTAGATGAGATTATTAGAAAAGTTAGATTAACATTAGGAGATGCATAATTATGGCACAATATTATCCAGGAACTTCTCAGGTAGCTGAAAACAGAAGAAAATTCACTAACCCAGATGTTGAGTTAGAAGTTTTAAGAGAAATATCTGATGAAGATGTAGTTAAAGTATTAGGTCACAGAGCTCCAGGTGAAGAATACAAATCTGTTCACCCACCTCTCGACGAACTCGATGAACCTGATGACATTATTAGAGAAATTGTAGAACCTATTGATGGTGCAAAAGCAGGGGACAGAGTAAGATACATCCAATTTGTAGACTCAATGTACTTTGCTCCAGCACAACCATACTTAAGAGCAAGATCTTATGTAGACAGATACAGAGGAATCGATACCGGTACATTATCCGGTAGACAAATTATCGAAGCTCGTGAAAGAGACTTAGAAAGAATTTCAAAAGAAATCTTAGAAAATGAATACTTTGATACCGCACGTTCTGGAATCAGAGGTGCAGGTGTACACGGTCACTCTTTAAGACTTGACGAAAACGGTATGATGTTTGACATGCTCAGAAGACAAGTATTCAACAAAGAAACCGGTAAAGTAGAAATGGTAAAAGACCAAATTGGTCACGAATTAGACGAACCTGTTGTATTAGGTGAACCATTAGATGAAGAAACTCTCAGAGCTAAAACCACAATCTACAGATGTGATGGTGAAGCTTACAGAGAAGACAAAGATGCAGTAACTGTATTAAATCAAATACATGTCACTAGATCTAACTTTGGTTACAACCCAGAATTATAGGGAGGTTTATTAAAATGGCTGATAAAAAATTCTTAGATGCAATGACTAAAAAGTTCAAAGAAGCTCCAGAAGAAAAAACTACTACCTTCTATAATATGGGCGGTTGGACTCAATCTGAAAGAAAAACTGAATTTGTAAACAGAGGAAAAGAAATCGCAGAAAAAAGAGGAATTCCAATGTACAACCCAGACATCGGTACTCCTCTTGGACAAAGAGCTTTAATGTCCTACCAATTATCTGGTACTGACACTTTTGTTGAAGGTGACGATTTACACTTCATCAACAACACTGCTATCCAACAAGCTTGGGACGATATCAGAAAAACTGTAATTGTAGGATTAAACACTGCTCACAACGTACTCGAAAAAAGGTTAGGTATGGAAGTAACTCCTGAAACCATTACCAACTACTTAGAAGTTGTAAACCACGCTATGCCTGGTGCAGCTGTAGTACAAGAACACATGGTAGAAACCAACCCATTATTAGTAGAAGATTCCTATGTAAAAATCTTTACTGGTGATGACGACTTAGCAGATGAAATCGACTCAGCATTCGTAATTGACATTAACAAAGAGTTCCCAGAAGAACAAGCTGAAGTTTTAAAAGCTGAAGTAGGTGGAGCTATTTGGCAAGCTGTAAGAATCCCATCTGTTGTAGGTAGAGTTTGTGATGGGGGTACCACTTCCAGATGGTCTGCTATGCAAATTGGTATGTCCATGATTTCCGCATACGGACAATGTGCAGGTGAAGGTGCTACTGGTGACTTCGCTTATGCATCCAAACACGCAGAAGTTATTGGTATGGGTACTTACTTACCAATCAGAAGAGCAAGAGCAGGTAACGAACTTGGTGGTGTACCATTCGGATATATGGCAGATATCTGTCAAGCTACCAGAGTAACCGACGACCCTGTAGAATCTTCATTAGAAGTAGTAGCTTTAGGCGCTGCTTTATACGACCAAATTTGGTTAGGTTCTTACATGTCTGGTGGTGTAGGATTTACTCAATATGCTACCGCAGCATACACCGATAACGTATTGGACGACTTCGCTTACTACGGTAAAGATTACGTAGAAGACAAATACGGAGACTTATGTTCTGCACCTAACAACATGGACACTGTTCTTGACGTGGGTTCTGAAGTAGCATTCTACTCATTAGAACAATACGAAGAATACCCAGCTTTACTTGAAACTCACTTCGGTGGTTCTCAAAGAGCTGCTGTTATATCTGCAGCTTCAGGTATTTCCACTGCATTCGCAACTGGTAATGCACAAACCGGTTTATCTGCATGGTACTTAGCACAATACTTACACAAAGAACAACATTCCAGATTAGGTTTCTACGGTTACGACTTACAAGATCAATGTGGTGCAGCTAACGTATTCGCTATCAGAAACGACGAAGGTTTACCACTTGAATTAAGAGGTCCTAACTACCCTAACTATGCAATGAACGTAGGTCACCAAGGTGAATATGCAGGTATCGCACAAGCACCTCACAGTGCTCGTGGAGACGCATTTGCAATGAACCCTCTCATTAAGATTGCATTTGCTGACAAAAACTTGCCATTCGACTTCAGTAAAGTCAGAGCAGAATTTGCTAAAGGTGCTTTAAGAGAATTCGAACCTGCAGGTGAAAGATCTATCATCATTCCAGCAAAATAAGTTTGGTGTAAACGGGAATATATAAATAAGGTTTTTAATCTATAGGATTTTTTATCCTAATAGATTTTACCTTATTTATTTTTTTCAATAGTATATTTGTTTGTATAAAGTAGAATGGATTTTTTTTCAATTGATTTTGAAAATAATAAAATGCATTTTATAAAGAAAATTTAAGGAAATTAGTGCCAATATAAGATTTTAACTTAATTTAAATGGATTTAATTTCAATTGATTTTGATAAATCGCTTTAAAATTAAGGTAATGCTAAAAATAATTGATAAAATTTGAGATTTTTTAGTAAAGCTTATATATAGTGTTTTAAAAAAATTATAGAATATAGAGAGTTTAATGTCTCTAAATTAATTAATTTTAAGTTTATTTTAATTTAAGTAGGCTTGAAAAAATTCTTGGTTTATCTTTTTAGTTATTCAGGTTTAATTATTAAGATTTTTAGATTTATTCATCAAATATTTCATTCTTAACACTTTAAGGATTTAATCTAGCTAGATTAAAAGCTAAGTGGTTTGCCTTGGCTTATTTGATTTATAAAATCTTTGTTTAAGTTATGAGGTATAATCATAAAGTATAAAATCATTCAGATGTTCTAAAAATGGTCTAAATTTTGCTTTAGTCCATTATTTAGTCCATTTTTATTTTATGTCTTTATGGTTTTATATTTGAGCAGAATATGTCTAAATGTGGTTAATAGGAAAATTAATCACGTAATAGTTTATTAAATAATTAAATTTAATAAAATTTAAGGAGGAAAAGAAAATATGGACCCTATTACATTAGGTGTAGTCGCATTAATGGGTGCAGCAGCAACCATTGCTGGTGCTGCAGAGGACTTAGAGTCTGACATCGGTTCACAAAGTAACCCTAACTCACAAGTTCAACTTGCTCCACAAATGGGACATTTACACCGTATGATCAATAAGGCAGCTTCTGGTGAACCAGTAGCATATGGATGCTGGTGTGGTATCGCTGGTGGTATCGCAGCTCTTGCAATGGGTATGGGTATTATTCCTATAGTAGCAATTGCAATGGGTTCTACTGTTGCTGCATTTGTTCACGCAATTTATACAGTCACATCACACATGGGAAGGATTGTTGGTCAATCTCAATTTGAACAACCATTATTTATGGATGTATTAACCCAATCCTTAGGCCCTATCGCAGCTCATGGTTTTATAGCTAGTTTCGGTATTGTAGGAATCGCTTACTTAATGACCCTTCCATTAAATGGTCTTGGACACCCATTCCCATTACCATTACTCGCTGTACTATGGGGAATTACTATTGGTGCAATCGGTTCATCCACAGGGGATGTACATTACGGTGCAGAAAGTGAATACCAAAAATTCGATTACGGTGGAGGTACTCCTGTAGCTATCCAAGGGGATATCGTAACCAAAGCTCCTCTCGGTGCTAAAAACTCTATCGATGTAGGTAACTTCTGTGCTAAATATGGTGGACCTTTAACCGGTTTCTGTTTCGGACTTATTGTTTTCATTAGTTTCTGGATTACTGTTGTATTTGGAGCTATTGGAGGACAAGTTGTAGGACTTATCATCGTTATTTTATTAATCGCTGGTAACTACTTCCTTGAAAAGTCTGCAAGAGAAAAATTCGGACCATATGAGGAATAAGGAGGTTACATTATGGATCTTATTATGTTTATTATATGTGTTGTAATTGCAGGTATAATTATGGGAGGAGGTGTACACTTCATTCCTGTAGGTGGTGCTCCTGCAGCTATGGCTACCGCTACCGGTGTAGGAACTGGTACTGCAATGTTAGCAGCTGGTGCAGGTTTAACTGGACTCATTACCGCAGCTTCTATGACAGGACAACCAGTATGGTTGATTATCTTAGCAGGTGCAGTCGGTTCCATGTTAATGATGGGTATCACCATGCTTATTGGTAACTTTATTTATATTTATGGTGTTGGTGTAGTACCAGCATCCGGTAAAGCTGCAGTTGACCCAATCACCAAATGGAACCAAGAAAAATATAAAACTCCTGGTACCGAAGGACACGGTATTCCTACCGTATGTTACATTAGCGGTATCATTGGTGGTTTACTTGGTGGTGCTGGTGGTGGATTAGTCTACTGGGCTATTAACGAATTCGCAACCGCTAACATGACTGGATTTGACGCTACTGTTATTGCAGGATTAGCTGCTATCTTATCTGTAGGTATGTTCTTCATCAACTCTGTAACTGCTTCCTATAACATTGGAGGTACTATTGAAGGATTTGTTGACCCTAAATTTAAAAGACTTCCTACTGGAATTTTAGCTTGTGCTATTGTATCTCTTGTAGCTGCAATCTTCATGGTTTTAATGATTGGAGGTATTTAAGATGTCTGCTGGAGGAAGTGGAGCACCTGCAGAAGGTGCAGTAGATGCTAATGTAATGTTAGCTATTGGTATTATCGGTGGATTACTCGGTATATACTTATCTGGTATTAACCCTGTTATCGGACCTGTATTAAGCTGTCTTGGTGCAGTTTGTGCAATCCTTTGGGGTGTAATTGCAATCCGTAGTGTAGCAAGTTATGGTTTAGGTACTGGTGTACCTTCTATCGGTTACATGTCTTTAGGTATTGGTGTAATCGGTGCTTTAGCTGGTGTAGGTATTATCGCAGCTTTCAAATTAACTGGATTAGAAATTGCTGGACCTATTCTTGCATTGATCTTTGCAATGCTTATTGGATTATTAGTGGCTATTGTAGCTAAAAAAATTGTTGGTATGAAAATTCCTGTTATGGAAAGATGCACTGCAGAAATTGCAGGTGCTGCAGCATTATCTGTTTTAGGATTCTCTGCTGCTATTGCAGGCGGATACTCAATTGACTTACTTTTATCTGCTGTAATTGCTCCTGGATTTATTGCTATCTTTTACATATTATGTACTATGGCTATCCAACACCCATTCAACGCATGTTTAGGACCAAACGAAGACCAAGTAAGAACTCTTAAATGTGGTGCTTCTACTGCATTCTTAACTATGATAATTACTGGTATTCTTGCTATTTCAGCTGGTGGATATGCATGGTTTGCAATTTTAATTGTCGGACTTATCGGTTGGTACATCTCATTTAAGATGTTTGTTAACGCTTCATGTGAAGCAGCTGCATCTGTTAAATGGGCTGGTTTATGGCCAAAAGTTGAGGAATAAGGAGGTTGTTATAGATGGTATTACCTTTAGTACAATTTATTCCTGAATTAAGTTTAAATCTTGACCCAGAATCTGGTATTCTCGGAGCTGGTGGTGGAGATTTAATTATTTTATCTATGGATGAAATAAATGGAGAAATCGCAAAAGTCGAAGCAGCTGCTGATGAATTAATGAATTCCTTAGATCCTAACTCTGCTCCATTAGGTTCCTTCCCAGGAAGAGAAGGCAACTTTGTCATTGCAGGTAAATTAACCAACATGGTATATGGATTTGTCTTAGGAATGTTCCTTATTATGGCAGCTATGCCTATATTAACAGCTATGGGGGTTTTATAGATGGTTGACAAAAAACCTACTGCTGATAATTGGCCTGTTGTAAGTGGAGACTACATTGTAGGAGACCCAGAAAGCCCTGTTGCTGTAACTACTTTAGCTTCTCACAATGAAGATATCCCAGCTGCTGCTGGAGCAGCAATTGCTGGTCCTTGTAAAACTGAAAACTTAGGTATTGAAAAAGTTGTAGCAAACATCATTTCAAACCCAAACATCAGATTCTTAATCTTATGTGGTGCAGAAGTACAAGGTCACATTACTGGTCAAAGTTTTAAAGCATTACATGAAAATGGTTGCGACCCAGAAAAGAAAAAAATTACTGGAGCTACTGGTGCTATTCCTTTCGTAGAAAACATTCCAATGGAAGGAGTAGAAAGGTTCCAACAACAATTAGAAATCGTTGACATGATTGACAACGAAGATGGTGGAGCAATCACTGCAAAAGTAAAAGAATGTATCGAAAAAGATCCTGGTGCTTTTGAAGAAGATGCTATGGTTATTGAAGTATCTGAAGGAGATGACGACGAAGACGATGGTGAAGAAATTCGTCCTATTTCCCCAGAAACTGCATTACTCGAAGCAAGAATAAGAAACATTGATACTCAAATCAAATTAGTTGGTGCTGTACAAAGAAATATGGCAGGTAACTATTCTGGTAAAGTCCAAGGTATTATGATTGGATTAGTATTTACTTTAGTAATCGGTTTCTTATTATTAATGGCACCGTTAACAGGCATATAACTGGAGGTTTTATAAAATGGTTAAATTTTCAAACAAACCAAATACTCGTGGTATTAGAAATGCTTCTAGTGATGTAGAATACCGTGCAAAGCTTTTAGGAAGAGAAGGAAGATTATTCGCTGGCGTAATCAGCACCAGATTTTCTGGAATAGCTATTGGTATTGGAATTGCTCTTTGCTTAGCAGTTGTCATTCCATTCTTAGCTAAATTATGTGGTTTATAGAGGTGTTATAAAATGTCTGAAGAACAATCTGTACCTCAAATTATTGTATCTACCGACGACATGTCAGCTGCAACTCAAAAATTAGATGAAGCTGAAGAAAAAGTAGAGTTTGCTGTTGGGGAATACTTCCAACGTTTAGGTCAACAAAACGGTAGAGATATTGGTATTTTATATGGTATAATTTTAGGTCTTATAATCTTGATTGTGTCTATTGAATTTGGTTATGTTAGCGCAATGCAAGCTCTTATGGGATTAATCTAAATTGGAGGATTATAAATGTTTAGATTTGATAAAGAACAACTCGTCATTGATATTGCTGGTATAAAAATGGGGGGACAACCTGGTGAATACCCTACCGTTTTATGTGGAACTATCTTTTATGGCGGACACAATATTATTAGTGATGAAAAAGAAGGTATCTTTGATAAAGATGCTGCTGAAGAAAGAATTAAAACAATGGAAGAAATGTCTGACGTAACCGGTAACCCTTGTGTTGTACAAACTTTCGGTGCAACTCCTGAAGCTATGGTTAAATACTTAGAATTTGTCGGAGACATCTGTGACAAACCTTTCCTTATCGACTCAACTGCGGCAGCTGCAAAAGTTGCAGGTGTAGAATATGTTGAAGAGGTAGGATTATCTGAAAGAGCTGTATACAATTCCTTAAGTATGGCAGCAGAACCTTCAGAAATCGAAGCTGTAGCTAACTCAAGTATTGATGCATCCATTCTCTTAGGGTTCAACCCAATGACTCCTGGTGTACCAGGTAAACTCGAAATCTGGGAAACTGGTGGATCTGTTATCGATGAAGGTATTCTTGAAATGGCAGAAAGATGTGGAATTACCAAACCATGGATGGACGTAGCAGTCACTCCTTTAGGACAAGGTGCAGGTCCTGCATGTAGGACTTCCTTTGCTGTAAAAGCTAAATGGGGGTACCCTGTAGGTTCTGGTATTCACAACGTACCTTCCGCATGGGACTGGTTAAGAGGATACAAAAAAGAACACAAAGAAGCATGGCCTGTTTGTGATATAGGTTCTAACATCGTACAACAAATGTGTGGTGGAGACTTCGTACTTTTCGGACCTATCGAAAACGCAAGACTCGCATTCCCTGCTTGTGGTATGACTGATATTATGATTGCTGAAGCTGCAAAAGATATCGGTACCGAACCTATAGAAGAACATCCAATTAACAAGTTATTATAATTTGAAAGGGTCCGAGATTAGATGATTAATTTCATCTAATCTTTCTTCAAATTATAAA
>NZ_JAEDCO010000020.1 GCF_016294135.1 Methanobrevibacter ruminantium | reverse complement strand
CAGGTTCATCTACTGGTTCCTCAGGTTCTTCTGGTTCCTCAGGAGCGGTTACAGTAATTTGAATAGTGGTATTGGAAGGATTATAATAATCGTTTCCTAAATACTCAATAGTAACAGTGGTGTTTTCAGTTAATTCAACACCTTCAAATACAGCTTTTCCATCTTTTACTTCAGCAGTGTATTCTTTACCATTAACTTTTAAGACAGCTGTACCGTTTTGTACAGGGTCACCATTTTGATCAACGATATCCGCGGTAATATCTTTCTTATCACCGACTGTACCAGAAACATCTTCACTAGTGGTTGTAGTGTTTAATGGTAAAATGTTTAATTTAGAGTCTGCTTCAGAAGAAAGGTAATCATTAATTCCTTCTTCATGATGGTTGTATTGATATCCACTGTAGGTAACAGTATATTTGTAAGTACCTGGATTTTCAAGCTTTACATCTTTAAATACAGCTTTACCATCCGCATCAACTTCAACAGTATCAGTATAGGTACTTGCACCTAATGAACCATCGTTAAGCTTGTTTTCATAATCAATTGTTAAAGTAGCAGTTCCACCAGGAACAGCTTTATTAGTAAGATCTTCAGTAATGGTTGCAGTAATATCTACTTTATCACCAACATATCCAGTGATTTCCTCAAGTTCAATGCTGGTTTTGATATCATAAACAGCATAAACATTAATTACAAGAGTTTTATCTTTATATTCATCAATTGTGACGGTTAATTTATCTCCTTTATTAAATTTTTCTCTGGTATCTTCTCTTTCCCAGTACAAGAATACTACAGAATCTGGAATGTCCGCAGGCTCTATATAAGTGTGAGTATAATTTACATTATCTGCACTACAACTCCAAGAATGACTACCATGAGCAATGAGATCAATATTATTAACTGTTAAATTACCAGGAAGTATAATATCATAAACCGCTACATAATCACGATGATGAACCTCTGAAGGAGGTGTTAATTTAACCTTATAATCTGCATCAACAGTGACATTTCCACCACTTGCTTCAGGGGAATTAATTTCTTCCCAATGGTTGAAAATATAACGTACATTATTGTAAGTAAAATTATATCTGCTTGGATTATTTGATCTAACACCAGATGCTGAAGTTAATTTTGCTAATGTCATAGTCCAACCATTTTTACTTTCAGCACCACCAGTTATTTTACCTGATGTGCTCATTGCTTCCCAAGTATAACTATACAATTCATCATCAGCTAAATTATCTGAAGATTCTACATTAGATAAAACTTCATTATCAACTCTTATGTCATTGATATCACTGACTGTCTCTTCAGATAAATCTATATCATCTTGTTCTGCACTGACTACATCATCAACATCTGCAGCTGCAACAGCACTTACAGATACTAATGCTAAAATAATCAATGCGATAAATAGAACACGAGTTTTCAACTTATTCATATTTAATTCACCATATTTTTTCACTATGAAATATCTTCCATAAAAATAAATTAAGTTACAATTTATTTAGATGAAAAACACCCCAAAAATTCATCATATGTAACGTTAAGAGAAAAAATATGCTCATCTAAATCAAAAAAATAAAATATCTTAATTTTTAGATAAAATGAATCACATCTTTAAATCATAATAAAAATTTATTAGAAATTTTGTTATATTCCAATAACATCAAAAAAAAGCCTAACCTTAAAAACATATTAAACCCCGTTACATATATGATATAATTAAATATTAAGTTATATATAAAGATTATGAAAAAATTGAATGAATTAAGTATTATTTTGAAAAAAATAATAATGAAATTAAAAAAATTACTATTTTAAACAATACAAAAAAGTTTGAAAATTTAATAAAATAAAAAAGGATTATAAAATCAATTTATCAATCACATGAATAAATTGATTTGCTTCGGTTTCCAAACTGTGATCTGGGTTTCCACGCATTTCAAATACAATAGCTGGAACTCCACCATCATCTATTGGAATTGTAGAGTACTGTGGGCTTGAATAGCTTGCAGGCTCATAATAAATAACATAACTTAACGCCTTTGTCACATTATTCGCTGCATCATAAGCTACAGTGTCATTTGAACGAGGCGCAAATATATAAGGATCCTGCACATATCCACCATTTGATGAGTGAATGTCAATAGCTAAGTCGTAATTGTTTTTGATTACATCACTGACTACATAATCCTGTGCAAGCAATTGTCCATTCATTCTGCTTTCTTCAAAATCATCACTTTCTGCAGTTACATTAATCCTATAAATGTAATATGAATAATTCAAGTGGTCGGAATTGCTCATGAGACTGTCATAAATGGCATCATGTGCATTGTATTCACGTGGATGCTGTCCTAAAATGTATGCAACCTTAACAGATGAATTTGCATTTCCATAAGGCCCTTCTACAGTTACGGTTCCTATGCTGTTCTTGCCTATTTCCTTAATTGGCTTGTCTGCAGAACCTTCTGTGAATGAACTGATTAAGTCAGTTGGAATATACTTCAAAACCCCGTCTAAAACAGGATAATCTTGTGAAAGCTCCTTTAGGAAACTGTCATCATTTGTTGCATAATCATAGCAAAGAACGAAACCCTCTGCCAATATGACAATAAGAATGATTAAAAAATAGAGTAATTTTTTAGAAGGTTTTCTAGATTTTTTCTTTTGTGCATTGTCTTCATCAGCCATATAAACACCAAAAATAATTCATTTCACTTAAAACCCTAAAACCTTATAAAAACATTTTAAAAGGAATAATTCCCTTTTTTTAGAAATATACTTTGTAAATAAAATTTGATATTTTGATATAAATCAATATAATTATAAAAATTAAAAGCTAGAAAAAGCAAGTTGGAAAATTATTTTTTCCAAGTTTGTCTTACTCCTCTACCTTTTTTACTACCAGGCTTTTTGTAAGATCTTTTAGGTCTGGTTCTTTTGTTGGTACCTTTTACTTTTGCCATCATATATCCTCCTTTAATTTTGATGATAAGATAATCATAAGATTAATCTAAAATAAATAAAAATAAATTTTTCATATTGAAATATGATAAAATTCTTTATAAAAATAGCTTTAATAATAAAACTTAATAAAATATTTATTTTCAATACATATAAACTTTACCCCTAAAAATTAGTAAAATATTGCTAAAAATCCTATAAATGAGATTTAAGAATAGAATATATGATATTTGAAAAAATTATAATTAAATTTTAAAAATTATTAAAAAATAATAAAAGAATAATGGAAAAATAGTGAAAAAATTTAAAAAAAGTAAAAAAAAGAGAAAAGTTAAAATAGAAAAAGATTAAGTTGTATACTCAGCATTGATCTTTACATAATCATATGTAAGGTCACAACCCCAAGCGGTTGCACTTGCATCACCCTGATACAAATCAACAACTATGTTCACTGTCTTTTCCTGCATAATCTCTTCTGCTGAATTAAGTTCATCTGTTCCTTCAAATGCAAGGATTTTACCCTTATCAACTAAAATTGCTTCCTGACCATCATCTGAATTTACAGAAACGGAAATCATGTCCTGATTCATTTCACAACCAGAATATCCTACAGCAGCTACGATTCTACCCCAATTAGGATCTCCACCAAAGATAGCTGATTTTACTAGTGAAGAACTGATTACAGATTTTGAAGCCAATATCGCATCATTTTCATCCTTAGCACCATTTACCTTGCATTCAATGAACTTAGTTGCCCCTTCACCGTCACGAGCCATCATTTTAGCTAAGCTTATGCAGATGAAATCCAAAGCTTCCTGGAAGTCTTCATTGATTTCACCGTCTTTAGCAACTTCAACACCAGACTTTCCATTTGCCATCAATATTGCAGTGTCATTTGTACTTTGGTCTCCATCAACGACAATCATGTTGAAGCTTCTGTTTACAGCAGATTTCAATGCCTTATTAATCATTTCAGAGGAGATTACAGCATCAGTTGCCAAGAAACATAGCATGGTTCCCATATTAGGTGCAATCATTCCCACACCCTTGGTTATTCCACCGATTCTTACCTTTTCACCATCAATAGTTGTCTCTACAGCAAACTCTTTATGATAAGTGTCAGTGGTCATTATGGACTTTGCAGCATCTGTTGAGCTTTCTGCACTGTGTTCCAATTTGGAAATTGACTCTTCAACCAAAGGCAAAATAATGTCCATAGGCATTTTTCTGCCTATCACACCAGTTGATGCAGTAGCTATTTCACTTGATGGGATATTGGTGATTTTAGATGCGAATGCAATGGTCCTATCACAATCATCTATTCCATCTTGACCTGTAAAGCAGTTTGCATTTCCACTGTTTACAACTACCAATGATATTTTTCCGCCTTTAATCATTTCCTTGGTATGAATGATAGGTGCAGCCACAACATTGTTTGATGTAAAAACTGCAGAAGCAGCACTATCCTTTGATTCAATAACTGTAAGGCCGTATTTACCTTCACGGCTTCCTGCTGCCCTAACGCCTTCTACAGCACATATTCCTCCTTCAATAACGTTAATCTTAGACATGATATCTCCTTTTGGAATTAATAAAAAAATAAATATTCATAAATGATTTAAAAAAAAAATTAAAAATAAAAAATTAGAAAAAAATAGAGAAAGAACTCTCTAATTAATAAATAGCAGTCGTATTCGAAGCATTGAATGCATCGATATCCTGACCTTCGGTAACATTTTCATGGAAATCATAATATGAAATTTGTGTGCCGTTTTCATCATGCAAGTCGTAACTGCTGTTTTCATAGACAGTTATATTGTCAGTTACATTCATATACTGCACTTCTCCAGAACTTGGTTCACTGCCAATACCCATAATCATTGAAATTCCTAAAGACAAACCGCAAATGAAAGCTATTAGGATTATTATAAATATGAGTATTTGCCTAGGGCTTCTAGGCTTTTTTGGCATAGCACTCTTAGACCAAATAGAGCTTAATGAATTATTGGATTGTCTAGCTCTGCTTGACTGTCTTGAACTGGCTCTGCCAGCTTGTCTTGAGCCTCTGGAGTTTCTAGAATTGTTAGGAGCTCTAGTTTTCAATACATTCTTGTTTTGCTGATTTCTAGAATTCCTAGATCTTCTACCGATTGCCATTAATTTCACCACAAATTACATATTTCAAGTCTTTAATAAAGACCAATAACTTTCAAATTTCAACTGAATAATAAATAATTAGATTAAATTTTACCTAAGTGTATAGTAAGCCACAAGCGCTAGAACGATTAAAAGTCCATAAATGCCCATGCCCATTACAGCAAGCAAATATGATGCAACAAACATTACAAGGAATGCAGTGACTAACTTGCCTTTCTTATTGGTTAGGAATTCACATAGGGTTCTTGTAAAGTCTGATGGAATGTAATATCCATACAAACCATTAGCCAAATCGAAAATGACTAAAGACAATGCACCGAAACCATGAATGCTTTCTGCAATGTTTGCACGTTCACCTGCTTCTCTTCTGCTTCTTCCGATTCCAATCTTGACTTTAGCTCCATTGTTCAAGATAAACCATGCACAGTCAAGCCCTGCACGAATAGCTACATCCTTACTTGGGAATTTTGCAATCAAGTCATCTCCACCTTCACGGTATCCTTCGATTTGACCTTCGCAATCTTCCATGAACTCCTTAACACTTGTCATCAATTCAACAAGCTTGTTTCTCCCATATTTGGAAATGAAATTTGTTGAGTCCACAATATCAATGAAGAGGTATTGCTGGAACTCTGGAGGTTCAGATTCCGCCAATTTGAATGGAGTGTCCAATACAAGGGCATATTCACCACCTAATTTAGTGAATGCAACACCTGGAGAATCTCCAACTTCCTTGTTGAACTTAATGGATCTTTCAATAGCTGCAGCACCAGTCATACCAGCAGCAGCCCTTACTCTGATTCCATTATCCAAACCAATGCCCACCAATCTTATAGCCACTCTGATTGCATCGTTTTTGGACATCAATCTTGAAACGATTTCAGTTTCGCTTCTTTCGATAATTTCTCCATTTTCTCTTAAAATAATGTCAGTGAAAAGATTAATAATGTAAGAATGTTCAGAAAGCTCTACATACATGTAACGGTCACTACCCATAATGATATTGCTTACAAGAGCATATTCCTCAACCTTATCTTGTGCAGGAAGTAATTCATAAAAGCTATGATTTTCTGGAATGTTTTCACGGCCAACATCTCTAACCAAGTTGGTAAAAATACTTTCAGTTGTGATATGTGCCTTGTCAATCTCCATTAGCATGGTTTGGGTGTAATTGAACATGTCCACATATTCTGTTTCCAATGGAGTTGTAGGGAAGTATTTAGTACCTATGCTTATGATTTCATGTTTTGTAACTAATGAAACAAGCTTTCTTATAATACTATGTTCAGCCATATTTTACCTCCTATTAATTTTTAAATTTCAATAAATTGTTAATCATAAATCGTCAAATATCAATAAATCGTAAATTTGAATTGAATTCGTATAGGATTTTCCTAAAAAATATAAATGAAAGATTAAGTGATTAATCCTTATCTTTCTTTTTCTTGGAATTCTTTTCCAAATAGATCTCAAACTCCCCTGGTTTTTCAAGAATCATATTAGGCTTGACTGAAACGAATGGGAACTTCCAGGACCCTAATCTTCCTGCAATGGTACTTGCAATGTTTCTTGAATTCTTCTTAATGAACACTTCATCATAGGTGTTGGTTTGAATTTCAATGTTGTATGGAGGATTGTCTTCCACCTCATCAGTCAAGACAATGTTCAATCCAAAGTAGCCGGGCTTGATGAACAAGTCATTTCTAACTGCGATAAGTGGCTTGTGAACCAATCTCAATCTGTCAGCTACAGTTACTGAAATGTTACCTGCATCCTTGACAGCAGCCTTATAGTCTTTTGGATGGACAAGAACAAAAATCACATATGGAACAGATGTTTCAACATCATCCACCATTTCCATAACCTTGTCAAACATTGGCAATTTAGAGAAGATTCCTTCTATTTTTGAGGAAACATTATCCTGTTCAGACTCATCAAGCAAGAGAATAGCTTGCTTTGCAACATTCAATGGAGTGAATTTGGTTGTTTCCTTACCTTTGTAGACTACCCAACGTTTTCTTTCAAGTTCATTCAATGTTTCATCACAGATGTTCTGCAAGAGATTCTTGACCTTTTTAGGCTTTTTAGCCTTTCCCATGACCAATTCATTGTCCTGAATTGAAAATGGAATTCTTATGCTGTTGATGTCTGGGAATTCAGACATGAAATCCCTGAACTTGTCATTAGACAATACCTTTGCATCCTCTTCATAAGCCAAATCAAGAATGTAATGGTCTGCAATGGTTCCAACAGGAACCTCATCAATGATTCCATCATTAACCAATCTGACAAAAGTCTCTTTATCATCTATATTATGACGTAAGGAAGCATCCGCTATGATTAAAAAGTCATGACCTTCTTCTTCCAATGCCTTTACAGCCAAGGTAATGTTTTTCAATTTAGCCTTTGCACCTTCCTCTTTATGAAAATGTGCAACATTTGCAGCATCAATAATAACTTTCAAGATATCACCCTTTAAAAGTTTATTTAATTATACTTATTCTAATGAATGATTTAATTCTCAGTTTTAATTCTTGCTTTTCAATTGAATATTAAAATACTAAAAATATCCTTATTGGTATCTTCTTATTTAATATTTCTGTATTAACATTTTATACTATAAATATATATTAGTAATAAAATATTTAAATCTTTTTGACTCATGGAAAAATAATTTAAAGAAATGATTTTAGAAAAGATAGATAATTTAAAACATGGAAAAACTGCAAAA
Organism: Methanobrevibacter ruminantium; assembly: GCF_016294135.1. Taxonomy (NCBI): domain Archaea; kingdom Methanobacteriati; phylum Methanobacteriota; class Methanobacteria; order Methanobacteriales; family Methanobacteriaceae; genus Methanobrevibacter; species Methanobrevibacter ruminantium. The sequence goes on along the minus strand of NZ_JAEDCO010000020.1, from coordinate 22,408 downwards.
ACAATGAAGAAATACAAGTCGAAAACTAATAAAAAAGAAAAAAAACTGTAAAAAAATAATAAAAAATACAAGTCGAAAACTAATAAAAAAAGAAAATAAAAGCGCCATAAAAATAAATAATTAAATAAATAAAAAAAGAAAAGAATTATTTGGATTGAGCAGCTTCAGCTGCCTTTAATTCTTTTTTGGATTTTCTTACAAGATCCCTTAAAGCGTTTGAAACATTTGGAGGAACAGAACCCTCTTCCTTGTTTAAAATCACTTCAGAAATAATGTTAGAAAGAACGAATATTGCATGTTTGTGCTCTGCTTTTGTTCTGTGAATATGATGAGGACTTATGTTTAACGCAAGGTAATCGTCAAAGAACTCGTGAGCAGAGTTATCAGTGTCTAAATATTTTAAAACATATACTAAAAATTGATGTAATTGAATCATTTCATCCTTATACATATAATACCTTTCCTATATTTTAAAATTGTAAAAATAAAATTCTGGCTTTAAGTCAAATAAATTATTTAACTTAGATCATTAAACACATAACAAACGTAAAAATAAGCTATAAAATATTAATTCACCACAAATACCAAGAGACCCATATCATCTTTTGGGATTTAAACAACTGACAACAAAATCCCCATAAAAACCTCAATAATGAACTACCTAAATTACATACTCAAATTTATTTTGTTAATGTTATTTTAAACATGATTGTATTTAAAATTTATGTTTAACTATATAAATTTTTATATTTAATTCTTTGTATCAACTATATATAAATCTTTTTGTTGAATTGGATTTCAAACCATAGTTTTTCAAAAAAATTTAGATTATTTCCTATAAAAAATTATGAAAAATAGACAAACTACTACTTAACTAAATTAATAAAATAGATTTTTTAAACAGTTAAGATCATTGAAAAATATTAAGAAATTTGAAGAAATGGAAAATTTGGCAAAAACAGCTCAAGAAATGTAAGAATTTTATAATATTATTAATAATGTATATAAAATATAAAAAAGATATTTAATTATGTTATAAATTATGCATTGACATAATCATAAGAGAAGATGCATAAAAACAACAAAACAAATGAAATTATAATAATTTTATTTTTAGTTTATTTTTATTTAGCAAGAGTGGTAGAATGGAAATTCTAAGATATGATAAGGAAACTGCAAATGATTTGATTAAAAGGTCACAAGCAGATATCAGTGAAGTCCTGAATATAGTTTCAGACATCTTAAAGGATGTTAAGGAAAACAAGGATGAAGCTGTAAAAAGATACACTGCAAAGTTTGATAAGGCAGAATTGAATGATTTGCAAGTTTCAGAAGATGAAATCAAAGAAGCTTACGATAATTTGGATAAGAATCTTATTGAAGCACTTAAAAGAGCATCTGGAAATATTGAAAAATTCCATAAGGCTCAAATACCAGAAGAATGGTTTATGGAAGTGAACACTGGAATCACTGCTGGACAAATCATCAGGCCAATAAACAGTGTTGGCTGTTACATTCCAGGAGGGAGAGCCGCTTACCCTTCATCTATTTTAATGGAAGTGATTCCTGCAAGAATAGCTGGAGTGGAAAGAATCATCTGTTGCACTCCTCCAGGAGCTGACGGCAAGATAATGGATGCAATCCTTGTTGCTGCAGACTTGGCAGGAGCTGATGAAATCTACAAGTGCGGTGGAGCTCAAGCTATTGCTGCAATGGCTTATGGAACTGAATCAATTGAAAAGGTCGAAAAGATTGTAGGTCCTGGAAACGTATTCGTTACCGGAGCAAAAAAACTTGTTTACGGTGACGTTGACATTGAATTCCCTGCAGGCCCATCAGAAGTGTTGATCTTATGTGACAGCACTGCAATTCCAGAATATCTTGCTCATGACTTCCTATCTCAAGCAGAGCATGACCCTGAAGCATCATGCTTCTTGGTGACTGATGATGTGAAAATAGCTGAAAAATCAAAAGATTTGATTGAAGAATTCTCAAAAGAGGCAGAAAGACGCGAAATCATTGAAGAGTCTTTAGAAAAGCACGGGCATATTATCCTTTGTGAAAATATGGACGATGCCATTGACTTTACAAATACATATGCTCCTGAACACTTGATCATTTGCACTGAAGATGATGCATCTGTGCTTGATAGAATCAAGAATGCAGGTTCAATTTTCCTAGGCAAATATTCTCCAGTTGCTGCTGGAGACTACGGTTCCGGAACAAACCATGTATTGCCAACAGGTGGTGGAGCTAAAATGTATTCCGGTCTTTCAACTGAAGCATTCCTTAAGAAACCTACTGTTCAAAACATTACAAGGGAAGGAATCGAGGAACTTTCTAAAACAGTCATTCCAATAGCTGAATATGAAGGATTCCATGCACATGCAAATTCCGTGAAAGTGAGACTGGATAAAAACTAATGCTAAAAAAACTAAGTTTAAATAAATTAAAGAAATAATATAATTATTATAATTATTCCAATTATTAATTTGATTAATTAAAACAATTAAATAATTACTGATGTTATTATTAATTGAAAATAATAAATTAATTTTTAAATATAATCGAGGCGATTAACGTGGATTATTTATTAGGCGACTTAAGAAGAACTCATTATTCAAAAGACGTAAACCCAGATATCAGTGGGGAAGAAGTCCTTATCATGGGTTGGGTACATGAAATAAGAGATTTAGGTGGAATCATCTTCGTAATCATTAGAGACAGAGATGGATTAGTGCAAATCACTGCACCAAGTAAAAAGGTAGACGCAAACATCTTAGATGATTTAAGAGCACTCAGAAAAGAATCTGTAGTGGCTATTAAAGGTACTGTGCAAGATGCAGGAAAAGCACCAAATGGTGTTGAAATCATTCCAGCGGAAGTAATTATCCTTAACCCTGCTAAACAGCCATTGCCAATGGACCCTACCGAAAAGGTAAAGGCTGAAATCGATACAAGATTAAACTCTAGATTCTTGGATTTAAGAAAAGCAAATGTAAGCTCTATCTTCAAGATAAAAGCTAACATGTTCAAAACCGTTCGTGACTACTTCTATGAACAAGGCATGATTGAAATCAACACTCCTAAGCTTGTAGCATCCGCTACTGAAGGAGGAACTGAACTTTTCCCAATCACTTACTTTGAAAAAGAAGCATTCCTCGGCCAATCTCCACAATTATACAAACAGATGATGATGGGTGCTGGATTTGACAAGGTATTTGAAATCGGCCAAATCTTCAGAGCAGAAGAGCATGATACCTTAAGACACTTGAACGAAGCGGTTTCCATTGACTGTGAAATCTCATTTGCAGATGACGTTGATGTAATGAAAGTATTGGATGGCATGATCACTGCAGTACTTAAATCCACTAAGGAAAACTGCGCTAAAGAATTGGAAATCTTGGAATACGACTTAAGCGCTATCCCTGAAGGACCATTCCCAGAAGTGAAATACGATGATGCTGTAGACATAATCAATTCCAAAGGAATCGATATGGAATGGGGAGAAGACTTATCCAGAGAAGCTGAAAAAGCTTTAGGTGACACTCAAGAAGGTTTCTACTTCTTAACCGATTGGCCATCAGCTATCAAGCCATTCTATGCTATGCCTTACGAAGACACTCCAGAAATCAGCCATGCTTTCGACTTGATGTACAAAAACCTTGAAATTTCCTCAGGTTCCACTAGGGTTCACCAATACGACCTTTTAGTGAAACAAATGGTTGAAAGAGACTTAAACCCAGATGGATTCGGAAGCTACTTGAAAGCATTCGAATACGGTATGGCTCCTCACGCTGGTTGGGGTGTAGGTGCTGACAGATTAGCTATGGTATTGACCGGTGTTGAAAACATTAGGGAAACTGTACTCTTCCCAAGAGACAGACACAGATTAACCCCATAAGTTAATCAAATCATATTAAAAAATCAATGAATAAGGAAATTTCCTTATTTATTTTACTTTTATTATAAAAAACCACTATTTTTAAACTTATTTTACTAAATCATAAAGAAACTATTTTAAAAAATTGAATTCAAGGTAATAATATGCAGGAATATAAGGTAGCGATTATAGGAGGAGGGCCAGCAGGAATGATGGCTGCAATAAGGGCAGCACAAGTTTTAGGCCCAAAAACTGTATGCATAATGGAAAAGAATGATAGCTTAGGAAAAAAGCTTCTCATGACAGGTGGAGGACGCTGCAACATTGCAAACGGCACACCAATCCATGATCAATTGAAGTATTACAATAAAAACAAGAATTTCCTTAAGCATGCATTATACACATTGCCTCAAGAAAAACTGCTTGAAATATTTGAAGAGAAAGACCTTGAATTCCACACTGAAGACAAGAAGAGAATCTTCCCAGACAGTGAAGATGCTCAGGACATTTTAGATATTTTGGAAGAATATCTTGAAGAATTGGGAGTGGATGTACATACAGACTGTCCAATTAATGCAAATGATATAGAGCATGAATTAAATGAAAGAATGGAACCAGTATTCTTAATAGAAAATGATAAGATATCATTTAATGCATCAAAGATTGTAGTATCTACAGGAGGTATCACATACCCATCTACAGGGTCCACTGGAGACGGATATAGAATAGCTTCAAAAATGAATCATACCCTCAGCGACATCAAGCCGGGACTTGTTTCATTCAATGTGGATGACTTCCTGCTTAGAAGCCTAAGCGGACTTACATTAAGTGATGTTGAGCTTTCATTCAAAGACAAGAAGAAAAAGGTTTCCGTTAGAGGGGATGCATTGATCAGTCATTTTGGATTGACAGGCCCTGCAGTGATTGACTTAAGCAATCTGTTGATTGAAAAGTCCAAGTTTACAATCCTAGATGATGCCTTAAACCAAAAAAGTGATGATGAGTTTGAAGAGCTTGAATTGTTTACAAATAAAATCAGTATTGACTTCACTCCAGACTTGACTGAGGAAGAGATAAAAGAACAAATCACTAAAGACACACCGGACAATGGTAAGATGTCCATTAAGAACTATCTGAAAAGGTTCCTTCCATCCAATTTCATTGATTACTTCTTGATGAAAATCAATATCAACCCAAGCAAGACAATGGCTAACATTACCAAAAAGGACAAGAACAAGATAGCCGAAAACCTTAAGAGACATCATATTGAAATTGAATCCTTGGAAATGGATCTTGCAAAGGTTACCATTGGAGGAGTCAAGTCTAAAGAGATCGATTCCAAAACACTTCAATCCAGATTTGTGAATGGATTGTACTTTGCAGGAGAAGTTCTTGAGATGGCTGGACCAACTGGCGGATATAACTTGCAGATTGCATTTGCTACCGGTTACTTGGCAGGTCAAGAAGCTGCAAACAGTTTAAAATAAATCTATTTTTTTATTTATTATTTTATTCCTGTACCATTTCTATTTTATTTTTCAAAAAGAGTTTTTCTATTTTTATTTATTTTTATTTTAAATATTGAAATTAAAAAAAAGATGATATAACAATTGTTAAAAATGAAAAAAATTTAAAAAAAATAATTGTATAAATTATTAAAATTTATACAATACTTTCAAATCCTTTTGTTGCGAGTAAACGTGCAAAGGAACCTTTTGGAGTCATAACAATATTACCTTTGTTATACTCGTCCATAGCTGCTTTTACCATGGTTTGTTTTTTATCTGGGTCTTTTGCAGCATTAGAAAGAGCTTTAACCAATACCATTACTGCATCAGCCCTATTCATGGTTCCAGTTACACCACCATTGCCTTTATATCCGTTGTAATTGTCGTTTTCACGGATAATGTCAGTTGCACTAAGGGTAGTTACTTCACCGTCAACTTCAAGAGGCCTTACTGAATCTATGATATTATCTAATCCTTCATCATAGATAAGAACAACCGCATCGATTTTAGTTCCGTTACGGTACTCTACAATCTCTTTTGCATATTGCATACCCTCTTCAACACCATTCCAAAGACAATCGTGGAACCGCATATTTCCTTTCAGATTTCCGGGAGCAGGTTGTGTTGGGTGCACCATTCCACCAGGGTAAAATGGATCATAGCTCTTTAAGTGTCCATTTTCTAAACGAACAATGAATGCCATATCACATCCACCGTTTGACTGCTCATACTTGTCAGCTGCTAAAACTAAAATAGTCTTGTTTTCTGCAGCTAAATCAGGACCCCCTATGAAAAAGGTCCCTATAACTATTAATAACCAAATAAGAATAACAGAAAGAATTGCTATAATTAGTTTTTGTTTCCGCCTCATAATATTCCTTCCTTTAAAAAAATAATTAAAATTTTTTATATCATTATAATATTTAGAGTTTTATATTTATAAATGTATTTATAAGAATTATAATTTTAAGAAAAAATAGTTGAAAAATAATAGAAAAATGTAAAATAAAAAAAAAGAAAAAATTATTAATGAAATCACCCGATCTTATCGCTCCATAGACTGAATTCCTTAATTTGAGGCGGGATTCCTTGATTTCCACAAGATTCAAGCCATCCTTCACTTGACTCGAATTCTTCATCATAATCTGCAGAATTTACAAAGTCTATCAAACCTTGATTTCTTATCAAAACATCCCTTGGCTTAAGGGTTGATGACCAAATGTAAAAGACCTTGAAAACTGTGTCTGGATGGTATCCTCCACCTAAGTCTATAGACAATACATCACATCTGTCAATTGATTTAGCTACCTGCTCCAAAGTTTCGTGAAGCCTTACATCACCGCTTATGAATGTAAAATTATCATTGTATCTTGAAAGCCTATCCATAGGTTCAAGAGCTTCCGGACTGTTGTCTATGCTGATTAAACGTCCAGTGGTCAATTTATACAAGATTATTTCACTTGATTTTCCTACATGAGCCCCCAATTCAACAACATTGTCTGTCTTTTCCAAAACTTCCCTCAAATGTTGCCTATAGACTTTCATATCATAACTGAGCTTTATCACTAATATCACCCCATTAATTAATCATGACTTATTATACGGATTCCTTCAGTATCCATCTTATAGAATTCAAATTCATTATAATATTTCGCTTCCAACTTAAGCTTTTGATCTTCATTCGCTATTGCAAATACAGTGTTTCCCAACATTGCCATTGAACTTCCAAGGACCTTTCCATGGAGTTTATGAACTATTTCCAATAGCTCATCGCTTATCAGATGAGTTCTTTTGGCAAATGAAAGGGAAGCCTTCATGAACTTCTTGATTGTTTCCTCTTCATTGAATTCACTGTCAACAGCTACATTGAACTTATTCTTGAATTTGGAACCGATGACTATTCCATCATCTTTCTTATTGAATTCCTCTCCTATTTCCAATCCAACTTGTGTAATTATCTTCCTATGCTTTGGGTCTTCTATGATTGAAGCTGTAGATATTTCTCCCAATGACTTGGTTATTACATAGAAATCTGATTTCAAGACTTCAAAAACTCCAAAACCTGTTTTCTCATGTGGAACAATTGATCTTGCCTCACCATAACCTGGAGCACCCGGTTTTGTCCTGAGAACTATTCCCCTTGAAAGCTCTCCAATCACATCTCCAAGACCAGTTCCAAGCTCAACTTCTGCCAAGTGGGCATACTTGCCACATTCCTCTAGGGATAGTCCTAGTTCAAAGTGTTCATTTATGCAAATGGCAGTGCCTATAGCTGATGAAGCGGATGTTCCAAACCCGCATCCTATAGGAACCTGAATAGTTTGCTTTATAAGGACATTATTCAAGTCAAACTCAATATCCTTTTTCATAAGCTCTATGGTCTTAAGAATAATTACCTCATTGTATTCATCTTTCTTTCCATTTATTGAAACAGAAAACTCATCGCTTTCGTCTATTTCAGTAATTACACCCTTATCCAAAAGCACTCCTGCACCTAAAGATCCTTTATGCAATGGGTCATCATTATCAAGAATGCTAAAGAAACCAGTGATATGAGATGGAACAAATACAGAAATCATTTTAACACTCTACTTGACAATTAAATAATAAGTTTATAAATTATAAGAATAAGAATATTAAATATTAAATATATAATTCTATTTAATTAATATAAATTAGATTTTTAACATTTATAAAAGTTTATAATTATAAAAATTTCAAAAGAAAATTAAAAAATATGAGTACATACTAAAAAATATTCATATTAAAGTTATAATTATAATTATTTTACTCGAAGGAGAGATATTATTGAATTATAAAAGAATTGATTTACATATGCACAGCTTATTCAGTGATGGAGAGCTTTTGCCATCTGAACTTGCAAGAAGAGCACTTGTACTTGGACATGAAGCAATAGCTATCACAGACCATGTTGACTACTCAAACATCAATACCATCCCTGAAATCAGCGCGGCAATTGATGATATAAACAATAACTGGGACATTACAGTGGTTTTAGGCGCTGAAATCACTCATGCTCCTGTTGAATCCATTCCAGACCTTGCAGATAAGGCTCGTGAATTAGGTGCAAAGATTGTTGTTGTTCATGGTGAAACATTGAATGAACCTGTTGTGGAAGGAACCAACTTTGCTGCTGTTAACTGTAAGGAAATCGATATTTTAGGCCATCCTGGACTCATTACCCGTGAAGAGGCAGAGCTTGCTAAAAAGAATGATGTCGCTTTGGAAATCAGTGCAAGAAAAGGCCACTGCTTAGGAAACGGTCACGTAGCAAACATTGCAAGAGAAGTTGGAAATGATCTCTTAATCGATACAGACACCCATTCCCCTGACAATTTAATTACATTTGAAAGAGCAATGGAAATAGGATTAGGAGCGGGAATGACAAAAGAAGAAGTGTTGAAAGCTACCGTTGATAATCCTAGAAAAATCTTAAAAAGAAATGGAATAAACCTTTAATTATTCCATATCCTTACTTTTTTACTTTTATTTTATAAAAAAATAATAAATACTCTTTTTTTACTTTAATATTATAAAAGAATAAATTAAATGCTTTTTTTACTTTAATATTATTAAAAAAAAATTCTTTTTTTAAAAAAAAATAGTGTTTTAGAAATTATTTGTGTTCCTTGACATTTCTGCTTTCCTTATCGTTGCAACAGCCAAAGAAGAAATTTCTTATTTTCTTGACTTCAGACTTGTTTTCCTTCTTTACCCTTTCATCCCTTTCATGCATTTTTCTTCTTGCTTCAGCCATATTTCCCATATTTTCACCTTTTAAATAAAATAATAATTATAATAAATTTTTTTAACTAATTATATATGCATATATAAAACATCATCAATAAAGTTTTAAAAATAATTTAAAAAAATAGTAAATAAAAAAAATCTTGAAAAACAGCAATCATCAACCAGCAACAAAAAAGAATAAATCCTTTTTGTTTGCCAATTAATCGAATTCTAAATAAAATATTTAGAAATTAAAACTTTTTTTATACAAGCTCTAGATTTGATTGATTTGATTTGAGCGATTTTGGAAAATTTTATAGTGAATTTATTTTGGATGTGTGTTTTGATTTGATTGAAATTTTGAAGATAAATTTTCCAGTAATGTTTTGTTGTTAGAGCATATACAGCACATAAAGTTTTAATAAGTTCAGAACTATTGAAGGTCATTTCCAAAAATCATCCTCTGAAAGTAACAACTTTTGGATCTCTTTTTCTTTCTCGTTTAGTCGGTTTAATCTGCTTTTTACCACAAATTCCACTTTTGGTTCTTCCCAATATTTCACCTCCGAGAATTAAAGACAAAAGTACAAAAATTTTAAGGACTTGATTTTAATTTGGAGTGATTAATGACATTATTCTTTTTACTTGTAGGCGATTCCTTAAAATTTAGGTGTACCTAAATATCTTTAATTATAGTTTGTTTTCATCATATATAAATGTTTAGGTATGCCTAAATATTTGCACATATAGAAAATGTTAGTAAATATGCAAACAGTTATATACTATAAGAACAAATATTAATATAGATATTTGGGACAACTCCAGCATCGAAAATCGATACTGGATTAAAATGAATACTATCAAAATCCAAAGAAAAAATGAACCTGAATATCTCCAAAAGTGTTAGAATGGACTAATTAACTTAAATTAAGACATTTTAACAAAAAACGTATTAATTGCATTTGCAATTAATTAAGCTGTTGAACATGATTAATCTTTGAATTAATCAAAAAAACTAAATTTAAGCAAAATTTGTAAAAAAAAAATGTATTTTAGCATGGAATTAAACTAAAATCATTCGACAAAACATTGCTTCAATCTATATTTCAAATCAAAAAAAGAAAAACAAATCGCACAAATCGAAAATAAAAATTAGAGGTGGAAATATCAAGATACGAAAAATAAAACCTCAATTTGAAAACCAAAATTTCAAAAACAAGTAAGAGCAAACAAAGAAGAAAGACTTGTTTGCTTTTACATTATTTTATTATTAATTATTTTATTTCTTTTATTCAGCTATTTTTTAAAACTATTTTTTAAAACTATTTTTAAAACTTTTTTTATAATTTTATTAATCTGATTTAAAATTAAAAAAAAGGAAAACTTATTTTAAAACATTATATTCCATAACAAAGTCCTTTCCCAAAGGATAATACTTTTCCAATTTCAATGGAATGGCTTCCTTCATATAATCGAATCCTTCCCCATCGAAGAAGGTTTTGGAATCCTTTCCTCCAACAATCATAGGAGCTATGCATATCCTCACTTCATCAATAAGATTTTCACGTATCATGGAAAAGTTAAGTGTGGATCCCCCTTCAAGCATAAGGGTTTCAATTCCTTTTGAATACAAATGCTCCATAAATTCAACTAAATCAACAGATTCCTTAGAGGAATAGAAAACATTTGCTCTTTTGGAAAGCTCCTTAGCCCTTAGAACTGCATCCTCATCAGAATCAGGATTATTCTCATCACAAATGCTGCTTACTGCAATGATTGTTTCAGCATCATCATCCAATATCCGAAAATCAAGTGGAGTCCTTGCCTTATTGTCAACTACAACCCTAACCGGATTGTCCTCTTTTCTTGCATTAATCTTATGAACGGTAAGTCTTGGGTCATCTGCAAGAACGGTTCCAATTCCTACCATAATGCCATCAACTTCCTTTCTGATTTCATGAACACGTTCAAGATCTTCTTTGCCTGAAATTTCAGAACTTCCAGTTTTTGTAGCTATTTTTCCATCCAATGTCATAGCTGCATTAAGGATTACATAAGGTTTCATAATACCATACCTTTAAATTCAATAATAGAATAATGAAAATTAAATAATTTTTATAAACATCAGTTTAATCAATCGTTCCGTTAAAATTATATGTCAAATACATATCTTGCATTCTTTTCAGTTTGTAGAGATACATCATCCACACTAGTTTCATGCAATTCAGCTAATTTCTCAACTGCAAGTGCAACATTTGCAGGTTCATTCCTTTCATCCTTGGTCATTGCCAAGTATGGGCTGTCAGTTTCAGTCAAGATTCTTTCAAGTGGAATTTCCTTGAAAAGGTCTTGATGTCTCGGACTGTAGCATACCATAGTCGAACAGCTTAGGTAATGGTCTTCCATATCCAAGATCTTCCTTGCTGTCTTCAGGCTACCTCCATAACAATGATAGATCACTTTAGGAATATCATCATAATCCTTTAGCAAATTGAATATCTTCTTTTCACAGTCCCTTCCGTGAATAAGCAATGGTTTCTTGTATTCATTTGCAATTTCAATAAATCCTGTGAAGATTTCCTGCTGGCGAGCTCTCAATGCCTTGTCTGTGCAATAGAAGAAATCCATTCCAACTTCCCCAACTGCCAAAATCTCATCAAGATGGTCAATCATCTGCTTATGTGCTGCATCTATCTCCTCTTGAGGAGAGTTCTGGGATGATACAGGATGGAATCCGAAGGTTGGATAAACAAATCCTTCATACTCCTTTGAAAGAGCCAATGCCTTTGCATTGCTTTCCAAACCATACCCTGAATTGATGACAGCATTGAGCTTCTCTTTAGCTCTGGATATAACCTTATCCCTATCTTCATCAAATTCATCAAAATCTATATGGCAATGTGTATCTATCATCGTATCACTTATGTAGCAATGTTATAAATGTAATATATTTTTTACATATTTTTGATAAAATTTCAACAAAAATTTAACAGATTTTTATCATGTATACCTCAATGTTGAAGTGCGTATCTATCATAATAATCACAATAAAAATAAAATAATAATAATAATAATAATAATAATAATAATAAAAATGTTAAAAAAAGATAAAAAAGAAAGAATAAATTTAGACTCCAAAACGTCTGTCTCTTGCTTGATAATCCCTAATGGCTCTTAAATAGTCAACTTTCCTTAACTCTGGCCATAAGCTATCACAGAAATAAAGCTCGGAGTAAGAAGATTGCCATAAGAGGAAACCACTAAGTCTTTCTTCTCCACTTGTCCTAATAATGAGACTTGGATCTTCAAGGCCTTCAGTGTAAAGATTCTGGCTGACCATATCCTCATCAATGTCATCAATGGAAATCTCGCCATCTTTCACTTGCTTAGATATTTTCTTGATTGCATCAACGATTTCCAATCTGCCGTCATAACCGATAGCCAAGTTGAAAAGTCTTTCATCATAATCCTTTGTAGCCTCTTCAGCTTCCCTAATAGCTTCCCGTACGCTATCAGGCAAGAGTTCAGTTCTTCCTACAACCTTAACACGAACCTTGTTCCTGTGAATCTTTTCATGGTTAACAATTCTCTTGAAGTTCTTTACGAAAAGATTCATCAATCCTTCAACTTCATGCTGAGGTCTATTGAAGTTTTCAGTTGAAAATGCATAAGCGGTTACAATTTCAATTCCTAAATCAATACTCCAGTCAAGAACCTTCTCTAAGGTATCTACACCAATTTCATGGCCCTTGATAACCTCCATATTTCCTTGAATCTTAGAGTATCTTCTATTGCCGTCCATGATAATAGCTACATGCTTTGGCATTCTATTAGGGTCTAATTCATTCATTAGACGCTTTTCATAGATACTGTATAAAAATTTTGGTGGCAAAATAATTCCCCATAATATTTTTTTTATTTTTTATTTTTTTGAAGTTTACAATTTTATTTAACTATTACTTAATGAAGTAATTCTATTAGTATTATATATAAAAAAAATAATTTAAATAGTTTTATATAAATTTTTTAAAAAAAAAAATAGTTCTTAAAGTTTTAAAAAAAAGTAAAAAATAGGATTATCCCCTTAATTTAGCAAGATTATAAGCTAACTTTAAGCTTCTTACATAACCTTCAACAGTTTGGTCACGGCTTGTATCAATGAATATCTCATCTATTCCAAGTGTTACAGCACCATAGCTTGGCCATTTGTCAAGAAGCACAAGTGTCCTGAACATGATGTTTCCAAAGATGCCATCATTTGCAAGAATGATGTTATAGCCATCTTCAATAGCCTGTTCCAAGAGAATGTAATAGTTTTTAATTGAATAATTCTCGGATATCTCATCACTATCATTATCGAAATTATCCAATTCCTTGAAAGTCTCTATTAATCTGTTTGTCAATTCTTCAGAAGATATTAGGCTTTCATCGATTCTCTCGCTTCTTCCCAAATCATCTTTTCTTCCTTCAGCCAAAACAGCTATTTTAGGCTTCTTTCCAAGGTATTGAATAAAATTAGCTGCTTGAACAGCCAATATAATTTTTTCTTCTATGTTCTTTCCTTCATCAATGCCTACAGGAGCAAGAAGGAATTCATAATTATTGGAAAAGCTTTCATCATCTTCTGTATTGATATAAGTGGTTCTGTTGATTGTTTGACTTGATTTGAAATCTTTAATGGCTTTAACTACTTTAGATGCCTTTAGAGATCCTCTGATAACCGCATCTATTTCCGGATTTTTGAATGCTTCTATGAGTTCATCTTCAGTTTTAACTAAAGTTATTTCCAAGTCATCAATCTCATTGAGTTCGTTAGAAGCCTTAATGATATTTTCATTTTCTCCTAAACCCGCCACTATTCTAATCATAGTAATTGTTTTATTCATTATTTAATTTATAGTTTTATAAAAAATCAGAACTGGAAAATATCCTGTTAAAATAGTTAGAAATAGTTAGAAATAAGTAAAATAGAGTTTAATAAATTAAAAAAAGTAAAAATAAGTAAAAAAAGAAAAAAAGAGAAATAGATAAACTTAGAATTGTTTACCTAATTCGTAAGCTTCTTTTAATTTGTCTTCTTGTTCTTCTGCAACGATTCCTGCAGGACCAGCGCTACCAGCATCGACATGACCTATAACTTCATATCCCATAAAGGTGAATGGGGAGAATTTAGTCAATTCGATGTATGCTTCGTAGGTTCCTTCAGGTTGGTTTTCAGTGAAGATAAGAGCTGCTTTACCGCTTAAGCTTTTATTTGGGTTTTGGCCAATTGCATAGAAACGGTCGATAATGGTTTTTGCTTGTGCAGTCATTTGACCATAGTAGATAGGAGTTGCAAAGATTACACCATCAGCTGCAACCAATTCATTGATGATCTTGTTACCATCGTCTTCATGTACACAGTCAGGGTTTTCAGCACAGAACATACATGCTTTACAGCCTGCAATGTCTTCTTCTTCAAGATAGTATTTTACTACTTCGTGACCGTTTTCTTCTGCCCCTTTAATCATTTCATCCATTAATACGTCACAGTTTCCACCAATACGTGGACTTCCTTGTAATGCAATAATTTTCATTTTTCTTCCTCCGAAATATTTAAATCAGCATTTAATAATTTAAATGATTATTAATTACATTTTATAGTTTATTTTACGATTATATATAGTTTTTTTAGTTAAATATGTTAATCTAATCTAATTTTACCTATTTTTCCCAAGCCACTTTCAATGCAGCTTCAATAGCTTCTGATGTCTTTACCAAGTCATCTTCAGTATGTGCACCAGAGATGAAATTACATTCGAATTGGCTAGGCGGAATGAATACACCGTTCTTTAACAATTCTCTGAAATATACCAAGAACCTTTTGGTATCAGACTTTTTAGCTATTTCATAATTGAGCACTGGCTCTGGATTGAAGTAGATTTGGAACATTGATGCAAGACCTACAACCTGCAAGTCCAAGTTCAAGTCTTCGACAATGTCTTTCATATTGTCTCTTAAAAAATCTCCTTTTCTTGCCAAATTGCCATAGAATGGATAATCAAGCTTTGCCAATGTTGAAAGACCCGCTTGAACTGAAACAGGGTTTCCGCTAAAGGTTCCTGCTTGGTAAACCTTACCGTTAGGTGCAATCATTTCCATGATTTCCTTTTTACCGGCATAAGCACCAATTGGGAATCCTCCACCTAATATCTTAGCGAAAGTGACTAAATCAGGCTTGACACCATAATACTCTTGAGCTCCACCACGGGAAACTCTAAAACCAGTGATCACTTCATCAAAGATCAATACTATATCATTTTCCTCTGTGATCTCCCTAAGGAATTTCAAGAACTTTACAGTAGGCTCTACACAGCCGATATTTCCCATAACAGGCTCTACGATAATACAAGCTATGTTTTCGCCTTCCTCATCAATCAATTTGGTCATTGCATCCACGTCATTGAATGGTACTGAAAGGGTGTTTTGGGTTGTTTCCACTGGAATTCCTAAAGAATCTGGAAGACATGCTGCACCAGAACCTGATTTTACAAGCACATAGTCATGAGCCCCATGATAGGATCCTTCAAACTTGACAATCTTATCCCTACCGGTAAATCCTCTTGCAAGTCTGATTGCAGCCATTGTAGCTTCAGTACCAGAGTTTACAAAACGAACCATCTCAGCACATGGAACCCTGTCAATTATTTCCTGAGCCAATTTAACCTCATTTTCAGTAGGGGCCCCATAAGCGGTTCCCTTTTGCATCTGTGCAAAAACGTCATTCATGACATCATCATCACTATGACCAAGCAAGATAGGGCCATAAGCCAAACAGTGGTCAACATAATCGTTGCCGTCAATGTCTTTTATATGAGAACCTTTTGCTTCCTTTACAAAGAATGGATAAGGTTCAAAAGCACGTACTGGAGAGTTTACTCCTCCAGGAGTGATGGTTTTACTTATTTTAAATAATTCTTCGCTATTCATGATAATAATTCCTATAATTTTAATTTAGATGAATAATTTATAATCATAAATCAATTATTATAATATAGTTTATTTATCTTAATTAATAGGTATTTCTATTTTATAAAAAGTTTAATATAATAAACTATAAAAATCAATTCAAGAAATAAACAATCAACTAATTTTAAAGGATGATAGAATGGATTTATTAGATGTAATGCTTAAAAGAAGAAGTGTCAGAAAATATACTGATGAAGAGATTCCAAATGAGAAAATGAACAAGATCCTGCAGGCAGGTCTCCTTGCTCCTACAAGCAGAAACCTAAAGCCATGCAATTTTTTAGTAATTAAAAACAAGGAAACATTAAAGAAAATAAGTAAATCAAAAGCATTTGGAGCTTCATTTGTAAAGGATGCGAATAAGGCAATAGCTGTCATTGCAAACAGCAAGGTTTCAGATACATGGATTGAAGATTCCTCAATAGCTTTGGCATTCATGCATTTGATGGCTGCAGAACAGGATATTGGAAGCTGCTGGATTCAAATCCATTTAAGAAAATCCAAATTGGGAAAATCATCTGAAGACATTGTACGTGACATTTTAGGAATTGATGATTACTTCAGAATAGTTGGAATATTGGCTTTAGGAATCGAAGATGGGCATATGAAAGCTTATACTCTCGATGATATTGATAAGGAAAAAGTCCACTATCTTCTTTAAAATCTTAAAAAAAAGTAAAATAGATTAAAATATTTCAATGCTAAAATAAAAATTAAAAAAATAAAAAAAGAGAAAAGTTAAGAGTTAATACTCCCAACCAGTGAAAAAAATTTTTGGTCAAGGTTTTTCAGGCCGAAGGCCTATAAAAAGCTTGGGGGTTATTGCTCGATGATTTGCTCATCAATAGCCATACCAAAATGTCTTGCGCTATCGTCAATAAATCCTTTGACTTTCATTCCAGGTTCTAGAACTGAAACGGAAATCGGTTCATTATTTTCATCGACTAATCTTATTGTTTCTGCATTTTGAACCAATGACCTTATTTTCATATCTTCATATTCCGCTTCAATCAAAAGAAGTGGCCTTTTTTCTATCTTGGATCTGCCAACAATAGACTTTTTGGTCTTTCCATCCTTATCAACAATCAATACCTCATCACCGGTTTCAAGCTCTGACAAGTATCTTGTCTTGTTGCCTGGAACCATAACATAAGCTTGAACAGGACCTGCATTAACTCTAAATGGCCTAGATGCCACATATTCACTTTCCAAACTTTCACTGTGAATGAAAAACATTGCTTTAGAGTAAGAACCAATGAGCATACCTTCTCCAGGCTTCATCATAGTGGTTGTGTCAATGCACACCCTATCCCCTGAACCTACAGGCTCTACATTAGTGATTGTCAAGTCTTTTAAAGAATAGCTTTCTGTTGAAAGCTCATCAATAAGATTTGCAATGTCTTTTATCTGTGCAAACTCTTGAGGCTCGAATATGACTCCATCAGTGCCCACTTCCAAGGTTTCCATAGCCACTTTTGCATCATCCGCATTCTTTACAGCAGCTATTATGTTAACATTTTCCTTTTGCAAATCTGCAATGATGTTTTCAAGGGGAATGATTGTCCAGTCAGTCGCTACAAGGATTATATAGTCAACAACTCTGCCTAATGTCACTGCCAATTGCTCATGCAACTTGTCGGTAATGACTATATAGGCACAGACAGTTTTTCCACTGTTTTTAGCTTCATTTGCTTTAGCTAAATCTGCTGATTCATTCAAGTTGTCCTTAAGCTCAAGAGAGCCGTCTCCTTCACCATCAATTCCAACCAAATAAATGTCAGCATCTTCCTCATTGGAAATTATCTTGAAGTTTCCAACTTTTCTGATGTTTTCACTGTCTTCTGTATCAAGAACATAATCTATTCCTGATTCCAGTGCTGTTGTGATTAATTCTTTCTTATCGTCCCAACTTGCCTTTGGGGACATAATCCAAGCGAATTTATTTGACAATTTTAATCTCCTTAAATTTTCTAGTTTTGATTGTTAATATCATTGAACAATTTATAAATATGATTTATTTAATCGAGGAATTTCAATGCTTCTTCAACATCCAAATCATTGTGAACTACTTCTGAAATAGCTCTTGTGATTTTTCCAGGGTTTTCAGCTTGGAAAAGGTTTCTTCCAAATGCTACACCTGCTCCTCCAACTTCAAGGGAATCCTTTACCATCTCTAAAAGTTCCCTATCGGTTTCAACTTTAGGTCCTCCTGCAATGACAACAGGCACTAATGCCCCATCCACTACTTCCTTGAATGAGTCTGGATCACCAGTATAATTGGTCTTTACAATATCCACACCAAGTTCTGAACCTACACGTGCTGCATGCTTTACCATTTCCACATCATGCTCGTTTTCAACCTTTTGACCTCTTGGGTACATCATTGCTAAAAGTGGAATTCCCCAGTAACTGCAGGTTTCGGATATTTCACCAAGTTCCATGAGCATTTCAGGTTCTGTATCGGAACCGATGTTGACATGTACGGACACTGCATCTGCACCTAATTGTATAGCCTTTTCAACACTGGTAACAGTTACCTTGTTGTTTGGGTCTGGGCTTAAGGAGGTACTTGCAGACAAGTGTACAATAAGACCGATATCCTTACCGTATCCTCTGTGTCCGAGTCCTACAATACCTTTGTGCATTAATATTGCGTTTGCTCCGCCTTGGGAGATGCTTTCAACGGTTTCATCCATGTTAATTATTCCTTTGATTGGACCGCTTGATACACCATGGTCCATAGGAGCAATTACGGTTCTTCCGGTTTTTCTATTGAAAATCCTTTCTAAACGAATTTTTTTTCCTATTTCAGTCATAAGATTAGTCTCCATAACTTTAAATAATAATTAAATAAATTTTAGGATAATGATTTATCTTTTGTTTTTTAAATTTATTAAAAAAAAATAAAGATGTGATAATCTTTTACTTTAAAAATAATTTAAAATATAAAGATATGATAATCTTTCCATTTAATATATAATAAATTATAGTTTATATATTTTTGTTTAACCAAACTTTCTTATTGAAAAAATATGAAAATTTTCCAATAATAATGTACATATTTATACACCATTGTATTATTTATTACATATATCTTAATATCTAATTTCTATTATATAAATCTTTTTTTTAAAATGATTCATGAACATTGTTTAATGCTGATTGATTAAAATTAATATAGTTTTAAAAGCAAATATTAATATATGAATTTTTCTGAAATTGATTTAAAACAAACACACATTCGTTTAAGAACAGATTTGCCAAATCATAATCTGAATGAATATATCATTTACATCAGAAATGAATTGGAAAACTATCTCTTAAAGGATCAGGACTTCCTATTGGCACTTGAGCCTATAAAAAGAGATGGGAATTTGCCTTTGATAGTAAAAACAATGGTTGAATCCTCTAATATTGCTGATGTTGGACCTATGGCTTGTGTTGCAGGAACAATTTCTGAAATGTCTCTCGATTATTTGATTGCAAATGATTCAAGATATTCAATCATTGAAAATGGGGGAGACATTGCAATGATAAATGATGAAGAGGTCTTATGCGGCATCTATTCAAACAATGAAGTTTTAGGAAATGACATTGCATTTAAGATCAAGTCTCGAAAAAGGCCATTGGGAATCTGCACTTCCTCAGGAAAGATAGGACATTCCATAAGCTTTGGAACATCTGACAGCGTTACTGTGATTTCCAAATCAGCGTCAAATGCAGATGGGCTTGCAACTAGAATAGCTAATGAAATCAATGGAGAAAGCAGTGAAGACAAGGTATCAAACGGTTTGGAATGTGGCGAAGATTACAAAGAGTTTTTTGAAGGGGCTTTAATCATTTCAGACAATCATGTCGGAACAATCGGCAAACTGCCGAAGATAGTTGAAACAAAAGAGTTTGATGTGAAAATCTAAAATAATATAAGAATCAATAACAAAGAATAAGAATTAATATCAAATAACAAGAATTAATAAAGAAAAATAAGAATCAGAGAAGAATAACAAGAATAAGAATAATACGGATAATTGAGAAGATAAGAAGAATAATTTTGTACAAAAATTTATCAAAAAAAATCTCCAAAAACAGATGAAAAACAATACAATCCAAATATATAAATATCATAATGCTATAGCTATTATTTAAAACATTAATTTAAAAACAAATAAATGAGGGATATTTTGAAATCATTTGAATTTTTATCCAAAAAAAGAGAAGAAAAACCAAGAACCTGTGGATTGACAATGGTCTTGGATAAAGGATTAGGACTTGAAACTGCAAGCAGCCTAATGGACATTTCCGGCGAATATGTGGATTACCTGAAATTTGGATGGGGAACCTCCATTGTACATGAACAGGATATAATCAGAGCAAAGGTAGAGATGTATAAGTCCCACCATATAACCCCATATACTGGAGGAACATTATTTGAGCTTGCATATAAGAAGGGCATGCTCAATGAATTTTTCGATGAGGCACATGAATTAGGTTTCCCAGCTATTGAGATATCAGACGGATCCACCACCATATCCCATGATGACAAATTGGAATGCATTGAGCTTGCTTGCGATGACGGGTTTGAAGTCTTGTCTGAAGTGGGAAAAAAGGACCCTGTTTTAGATAAGGAAATGTCACTCGATGATAGAATCAAAGCTATGAACGATGAACTGAATGCCGGTTCATCCCTGATAATTGTAGAAGCCCGTGAAGGGGGAAAGAACATTGGAATATTTGACAAATCAGGCAAGGCAAATGAAGATGAGATAGATACCATTTTAAATAATGTTGATAATGAAAAAATTCTCTGGGAAGCTCCAAACAAGGACCAACAGGTATTTTTCATATTAAAACTTGGAAATGAAGTTAATTTGGGAAATATATCAAGCGACGATATAACTTCTCTTGAAACTTTAAGAAGAGGATTGAGAGGAGACACATTAGGGAAAATTTAAGGATGTGTTCAATTGACCAATAAAAGGAGCATTGCTGAAATAAACCAAAAGATTGAAGATGGTGAAGCTAAAATTTTCACTGCCGAAGAATTCAAAAAGCTCATTAAGGATGACGATGCACCGAGCTTTGAAGAAGTTGATGTTGTTACATGCGGTACCTGTGGTGTAATGAGTGGAACCGCAGCTATTTTAAACTTTATAGTCTCGGAACCAGGAGAATTCATAAGAGCCAGCGAAGTTTACTTAAATGGAGTTCCGGCTTATGCAGGACCATGCCCAAATGAATGGCTCGGTTCAGTTGATGTGATACTTCATGGAACAGCCCATTCAATCTATGATGAAAGCTACGGCGGAGGATTCTTGCTTAAGGACATTCTTGACGGGAAGGAAATTGACGTAAGAGTTGAAAGCGCTGATGGAAAAACAATAGAAAATAAGATAACCATGAAAGACATTACCAGAGCACAGATTATAGGCTCACGTATGTCATTTAAGAATTATACCGCATTCACAAATCCTAATGAGGAATCAGTCTCATCAATATTTGGAGCGATACCTCTTGAAGGAAACTTAAGGGGACTGACATTTTCAGGCTGTGGAGCATTGAATCCGCTTCAAAACGACTGTGCTCAAAATATTATTAAGGAAGGAACTAAAGTCCTTTTGAATGGAACCCAAGGTTACATATTAGGCAATGGAACAAGGTCAAGCCCTGAAAAGCCAAACTTGATGTTATCTGCAGACCTTACTAAAATGGATCCATACTATATGGGAGGATTTAAGACAGGGCAAGGAGGAGAGGTTTATGATACTGTAGCAATACCGATCCCTGTATTGACTGAAGAGATTTATAATAACTTACTTATAATGGATGAAGATGTTAAGATTCCAGTGGCAGACATAAAAGGACGTCATTTGCCTTTGGGTGAAACAGATTATGGAAAATTATGGGCAGAAAATGATTTGAGACCAAAATATGATAGCGACAAATGTTTAAAATGTGATTCATGCATTGTAGAGGAAATATGCCCTACAAATGCATTTGCAAGTGAAAGAATTGACTTCACATATTGTTTCGGTTGTGGAATGTGTGCAAATTACTGTCCTAACAATGCATTTGATATGAATACCGGTGATGTTAATTTAAAAATCAATGGAAATGAAGTTAACATTCCAATCATTTGCAGACAATCAGATAGATTAAGAGCAAACAAATTATCATTGAAATTAAAAGAAATGATAGAAAATAAAGAGTTTAAATTTGATTAAGAGCAATGACTATCAAAAATAAAGAAAATGATAGAAAA
>NZ_JAEDCO010000019.1 GCF_016294135.1 Methanobrevibacter ruminantium | reverse complement strand
ATTGATTTTAAGAATGTGAATAATAATATATTTAAATTTGTGAATCAATTTGAAATAATTGAACTTGAAAAAAGAATCCCTGATGGTATTGTTTTTGTTAATGGTATTCCTCTTGTTGTTTTCGAATTTAAAAGTGCAATTAAGGAAAATACTACTATTTTTGATGCTTATGAACAACTTACTATACGTTACCAAAGGGATATTCCTGAACTTTTCAAGTACAATGCATTTATTGTTATAAGTGATGGAGTAAACAACAAGTATGGGGCCCTATTTACAGAATATGAATACTTCTATGGATGGAAAAGGATACATTCTGAAGATGATGAATTTGAAGGTATAGATACCGCATTTTCATTAGTAAAAGGAATGTTTGATAAAAAAAGACTTCTTGAAATAATTAATGATTTCATATATTTCCCAGATAATACAAATGAAGACAAAAAAGTAATATGTCGTTACCCTCAATATTTTGCAGTTACAAAGCTTCATGAAAATATCTTGAAAAATATTAAACCTCTTGGTGATGGTAGAGGAGGTACTTATTTTGGTGCAACTGGTTCTGGGAAAAGTTTAGCTATGCTCTTTTTATCAAGAATATTGATGAGGGATAAAGAACTAAAGAACCCTACAATATTGTTAATCACAGATAGGACTGATTTGGAAAGGCAATTATCAAAATTATTTGTAAATTCTAAAAACTTTATTGGTGATGATAAAGTTAAAAAGATCTTATCTAGGGATGATTTAAAAGAGGAATTATCTAACCGTCCAAGCGGTGGAGTTTATTTAACCAATATTCAAAAGTTTTCTGAGGATATTGATGTTTTAAGTGAAAGAAATAATATTATCTGTATTTCAGATGAGGCTCATAGATCTCAATTAAACCTTGATGCTAGAATTGTCATTTCAGAAACTGGTGTTGAACGTAAGTATGGTTTTGCCAGATATTTGCATGATTCATTCCCTAATGCAGTTTATGTTGGATTTACAGGAACCCCAATTGATGAAACAATTGATGTATTTGGGGATATTGTAGATTCCTATACTATGAGTGATGCTGTCGATGATGGAATTATCGTTAATATGGTTTACAATGGTCGTGCAGCAAGAGTAAATGTGGACCATAGAAAAGTAGATGAAATAGAAGAGTATTATGAACAATGTGCTGAGGAAGGTGCAAATGAATATCAGATAGAAGCAAGTAAAAAAGCTGTTTTAAACATTAATATGATTATTGGAGATTCTGATAGGTTGCAAAAAGTAGCAGAAGATTTCATTGCACTATATGAACAAAGAGTAAATGAAAACTCTACAGTTAAAGGTAAGGCAATGTTTGTATGTTCTACAAGGCAAATTGCTTATGATTTTTATAAAAAAGTCATTGATTTAAGGCCAGAATGGGCAGTAAGTAAGTATCCTGATGATGAAATTTTATCTGAAGAAGATAAAAGAGAAATTAAGGAAATGCCTAAGATTAAAATGATTATGACTCGGAATAAAAATGATGAAAAAGAGTTATATGATTTATTAGGAACTAAAGAAAATCGTGAAGATGACGCAGATCAATTTAAAAATGATAGATCTAACTTTAAGATAGCTATTGTTGTAGATATGTGGTTAACTGGCTTTGATGTTCCTTCTTTAGATACAATTTTTATCGATAAACCTATTAAGAAACATACCTTAATTCAAACAATATCTAGAGTAAATCGTGTTTATGAGGGTAAGGATAAAGGATTAATTGTAGATTATTTGGGTATTTATAAGGCTATGAATGAAGCTTTAAGTAAATATACAAATTTCCAAAAAGAAGAGTTAGAAGATTTAAGCCCCTCCATTACTATTGTAAGAGATCAACTTTCAATTTTAGATGAGATGTTTTATGGTTTTGATTCAAGAAAATATTATGAAGGTACTGCATTAGAAAAATTAAATTGTCTAAAAGATGCTGCAGAGTTTATACAGGTTACAGATGAAACTGAGAAAAAATTCATGGCTAATGTAAAGAGATTAAAACAAGCATATGATTTATGTGTTATTTCTGAAGAGATTACAGAAGAAGAAAGAGATAAAATATTTTTCTATACTAGTGTACGTTCAATAATTTATAAATTAACAAAAGGAGATGCACCTGATATTAGCCGTATGAATCGAGAAGTTTCTAAGTTAGTAGAAGATGCCATATTATCTGATGGTGTTGAAGATTTGTTTGAATCAACTCAAGATGTTAAAGGAATTGATTTGCTTTCAGAAGATTATATTAATCGGATTAATGCAATTCCCCGTATAAATACCAGAATAAAAATCCTTGAGAGATTGATGAGAAATGAAATTAAAGAATATGGAAAAGTGAATAAAGTAAAAACAACATCTTTTACAGAAAAATTAAATGATTTGATTGAGAATTATAATCGTTTAAGAAGTAGTAAAGAATTCACTGAAGAGGTTTTAGGTGATGTATTAGATGAAATAGCTAATTTAATTAAAGAATTTAAAGAAGATAAAGATTCATTTAAGGAATTAGATATTTCAATTGAAGAAAAAGCATTTTATGATATTCTTAAAAATGTTGCAGAAAAACATGAATTTGAATATCCTCATGAGAAACTACTCCATTTGTCTGGTGAAATTAAAAAAATTGTAGAAGATAATTCATCTTATGTAGATTGGGAGAATAGGGAAGATATTAAAGCTACTTTGAAAGTAGATTTAATTTTGCTTCTAGATAAAAACGGATATCCTCCGGAATATAATGATGAAGTATTTTCAGAAGTATTTGAGCAAGCAGAGAATTTTAAAAAGAATATTGCGGAAGTATAATAGTTTTTTAACATTATTTAATTTTTTTTAATTGAGATTTTTCAATAAGGAGTTTTAAAATGGGTCAAAGAGATATTTATCAATGTGAAAATTGTGGGTTTGAATTTGTACAAGATTATCTTAATTTTTATTTAAATCTTAAAACTGGTCAGATTGAAGATTTTATGATATTAATGTTTACTGTAGATTTAGATTGGAATTCTCCTCTGAAAGGAGACATATCTACAACTTATTGTGGCAATTGTGATAAATATATAAACATATATGAAATAAAATCTTTATCTGATAATTATGACTCCGAAGCGGCATATTACTTATTAAGACTTCTTCTTCCTAAAAAAATAGATCATGCTAAAGAGAAAGTTCAAATTTATAAAAAATTAGAAGAGATTATTAAAGAAAGAAATTTAGAAAAAATTAATAATTTTATAAAATATAATGATTATATTTTAAATGAAATCGAGCCCATTGAAACTTTAGAAGATATTGAATATCTAGATGTTGAGTATTATAAGGAAGCTTCAATAGAAGAATTAGAACGTATAGAAAATACAGTGTATTTAGTTCATTTGCCTAATACTGATTATAATCTAGATTTAAATGGTGAAAAAGTTAGTATGGACGTTTGTCCAAATTGTAAAAGCAAGATTCATGAAATAGATTCTGAACATCCTTGCCCTAAATGTGGTGGAGAAATACTGCCCTCCATTTCAATGATGATGGATTAAATAAAAAGTAATAATTGAGTTCTTTTTTTTAATTAATTATATTTATAACTATTAACAAAATAGTATTGATAAATATTTCTAAAAATTTACTAAAAATTATTAAAGTGATAAAATGAAAGCATTAGTTTTACTTGGATGTCCTGAAGCTCCTTCACAAACTCCTATTGGATTGTATGCCTCATACAAGTTAGGCCAAATGGGCTATGATGTTACTGTATCAAGCAATCCTGCAGCAGGAAAGATATTGGATATTTCAGATCCTGAAGGGGTTTACGTTAAAAAAAGAGTTGACATTGAAAAATGTTTGGATGAAATTGAGGAAGGAGATTATGACTTATTGGTAGGTTGCGTTCATAAGGATGCCGCAGCTACTTTCTTCATAACCTATTATCATATCTTAAAATGCAAGGCATTGGCTCTTGTATTCTCAAGAGATGCAGAAGAAGTGGCTGAATTTGCAGATATGGTCGAATCCTCAACTGATGCGGATATCATTGCTGTAAGGGCTTTCCATAATCCAAATCCAATTAAGGTTAGATTTGACAAATACTTGAAAACTTTAGAAGAATAATTATTATTTTAATAGAATTTATCAATTATTATTTAATGATGGTGATTAGATGTCTTTCTGTTTAGAAACATATTTGCAACAAAATGATGATTATGAAATACTTGTACAACGTTCTGGAGTTAAACAATGTTACAAGCTTATTGAAGAAAACTCCAAAGAGATTATTCATGTAAATCCTGGGGATAAGGTATTGGGAGCAAGACTGATTGGACTTCCACCTATACCTGTGGGAATCAATGAAGATGAAGGTGCCATATTGATTACTTATACCAAGCCTTGCCATGGAACTGCAGCTATTAAGATTCCAATTAGCCCAGAAGAGATTGAAAGCGTTAGGGCAATGGATATTGGCGCTGATTAGATATGTAAATGAAAACATAAATTTATGGTGATTATTTGATTACAACTGTTGTAGGTAGTTTTGGGATTGATTTGAAGGAACCTGAAACTCTTGGTGAAAAGATAAAGTCTTCAATTGGATTGTATGATCCTTATAAGATAGCTATTGAAGAGGCAGTCAAATTGCAATTGGACTGTGGAATAGACATT
This sequence comes from Methanobrevibacter ruminantium, assembly GCF_016294135.1. Taxonomy (NCBI): domain Archaea; kingdom Methanobacteriati; phylum Methanobacteriota; class Methanobacteria; order Methanobacteriales; family Methanobacteriaceae; genus Methanobrevibacter; species Methanobrevibacter ruminantium. The sequence goes on along the minus strand of NZ_JAEDCO010000019.1, from coordinate 25,683 downwards.
ATTGGGGATGGTCAGCCAAGAGGGGATATGGTAGGTTCCTTTGTAAAGCATATTCCAGGATTCTCATATGAAATGAATTCTTCAGTTATTGTATCCAAGATAAGGGCCCCTCAAGTTGATATAATGATCAAGGACTTGAAATTTGCTCTAAATGTCCTTAAAAAAGAGATTAAGGATAGGAACATGAGTGAAGATGAGGCAAGCAAAAAGGGAGTCAAGCTTATGTTGACAGGACCTTCCACTATTGTTCACTCTTCAAGAGTTGAATCATTTTACAAGGAGAGAAATCCTGCTATCATTGACTGCGCTTATGCATTAAGACGTGAGGTTGAGTCCGCTGAGAAGGCTGGAGCAAAATATGTTCAAATCGATGAGCCATTCTTATCTACAGGCATGGTTGACTTGAAAGTTGCAAAAGAAGCGATAGGCATTCTTACTGATGGAATTGAAATGCCCATGGGAATGCATGTCTGCGGTAATCTTGATGGATGCTTTAAAGAAATAGCTAAGTTCCCTATTGATATATTGGATTGTGAATTTGCTGGAAACAATGTAAACATAGGTGTTCTTGAAGCAAATGCTGATTTACTTAAGGGCAAAAAATTAGGATTCGGTTGTGTCGATTCAGCTGTAAATGCTGTTGATGATAAAGAGGAAGTTAAAGCTTTGGTTGAAAGGGGAATTAGAGCAGTAGGTAAGGAAAACATGCTCCTTGATCCTGATTGTGGCCTTAGAAAAGTGGATATTCCAATTGCAAAAGAAAAGTTAAAGATTCTCTCTGATTTGGCTAAAGAGTTTAATTAACTCTTTTTTTACTTTTTTTAGAATTTTCATTTATTGATTATCAGGTGTCATTCATGAAAGCAACAGATTTATTGGAAAAAATAAGAGAAAATTTGAAAGATTATCCCATAGACTATTTAAAGAGAAAAGCTACGGATGAGAGATATCCTGATAGCATAACAAAACGATTAGCTATTTATAATTCTTCAATTTATGATGAGATATATGAAAAGAATATTGAAGAGGACTATGAAATAAAAGATGCTGTAATTAAGAATATAGAAGGTGATGTAAACTATTATTTCAGTGTTTATGATCCAGGAGACATTGAAACAAGGGATTTCACAAGAGAACTTTCTTTATATCTTGTTTTAATAGCTAAAAAGCCATTGCATCCTTTTGGAGATAATCCTACAAAGTATGATGTCTTTTTGGAAAACGGTGAATACAAATGCAAGAACAGAATCATCCACATTAAGGATGAAAGATCATTATGCAGATATTGCATTTGCAAAAATGCAGGTTATTCCTTTGGATTTATATAAATTAGATATTTAAGTCATTAAGGAAAATATATTTCATCATTAAAACATGCAAAATGATTGGAAAGAGAATTAAATAACACAGTTATTAATTAACGACAATCCCAGCAAAATTTAAAACCTCATTGTTTTTTAATTTTTTCTTTTTTAATAAAAAACGCATTTTAAAAATGATTGAGTGATTTTATGACTATAAATGAGGAAATGTATAAGGAATTTTCAAATGTTGTTATTGGAGAGGATAGCATATCCAATGATGCTCTTTTACAGGTATTAAAGGATTATGCAGGAACAGTATCTGTATTTGACTTGATGGAAATCAATGCAGAACTGATTGATGAAAGCAAATATGTTCAAGACAGCTATAAAAAGAAAAGTCATGGAATATATGCAAAATACTTTTTAGCTCGCTTAAAGGAAGTAAGGAGCAATAACAATCACTATACTCATAAAATCGATAAGGATGAGTTTATAGATGCAGTGGCAACATTGCAGTCCTATGAGGATTCTGAATCATTAAGCCATAAAACAAAGTTTCCTTTAGTCTATTCTATCATATCACTATACACTACTTTTATTCTTGAAGAGCCTATTCATCCTGTTGGAACTCCATTTCCAGGTTCATTGTATGTGGAAAAAATAAATGGAAAGTACTATTGCCCTGTAAAGGATGCAAATGTTGACTCTCCTAATGCAGTCTGTAAGATGTGCATTGCAGAACAATTGGAATTTTAAGAAAATATTTATTTTATTTTAAAAGAGAATATTAATTTTATTTTAAAATAAGAAAATAGTAGTTTAAATAAAAAATAGAAAAAAATTAAAAATAAAGAAATTAAAAATAAAAAAAGAAAATATAAAAGATTAATCTATAAGTCATCTGTGTAAATGATAGGCTTGATCAAGTCTTTTGGCTTTTCATCCATAAGTTTGAAAGCTTTTTCGATTTCATCAATTATTTAACTAATTCTTTTCCTTTTTCGAAAGCAGCTTCTCTTTCTTTAGGGAAAATCTTTTCATGTCTTTCATATCTTTCTTCAGCATTGAAAAACCATGGCCAATCTGTTTTGCTGTAATCCTTAAGCTGAAGTGTTTCTCCAGATACAAAGACTTCAGTTGGCCCTACAAATCTATTAAAAACTTTTTGATAATTTTGAAGCAATTCCTCATACATTGTATCAGGTGCATTGCTTGTCATAATTAGCAATGTTGGAATTGGATTTTCATTGCAGCATGGAGTCTCTGTATTGTATGTCAAGTTTTGAAATACCAATCTTTCATAAAGTGCTCTAAATGATGCTGTAAGTTCACCTAAGTAGTTTGGAGATCCTATTATCAATCCATCGGCTTCACGAATTGCATCCAATACTTCTGTCAACCCGTCTTTGCGTATGCAATTTCCTTTATATTTATTTTTTTTACATCCAAAGCATGAAATGCATCCTGTGTATTTTTCCAAACGGAACAAGTTGAATTTCTGCACTTCTGCGCCTGCAGATTTCGCTCCCTTTATCGCTTCATCAATTAGAGTGTCAGTATTCCATCCTTTTCTAGGTCCTGCATTGACTGCTATTATTTTTTTAGCCATTTTATTTCCTTTTAAAATTTGTAAAAAAATCATCATATATTGAAAAAAGTTCATTATATGAATTAATTTTTATAATTTATTTAATTTAACTATTATTGTTATTTATAATTGTTTTTTCTTATCATTCTTTTAATTTTTAATTTTTGTGATATATTGTTTATAATAACCATTTTGTATTTGAATAAATTTATAAAATTTTAAATAGTTAGTTAATTAAAAATATCATTATAATATTTTATTCATTATCAATAAGTAAATTCAATTTAAATCAATAATTTTAAATCAATTTAATTATTTTTATTTGAATAAACTAATTATAAATTAGAATATATTTTAATTGAGGTTAAACTATGGTTAGTGTCAATTTAGAAGCTAAAAAAACTGTAGATGTAATGATTGAAAAAGCTGACGACCTTAACATTGCTGTTTCCAAATTAGGAAACGGAGCAACCGTTATTGACTGTGGTGTAAATGTTGCTGGTAGTTTTAAAGCAGGTGAATTATATACTAAAGTATGTCTTGGAGGATTAGCTGATGTGGGTATTTCCATTCCTGGAGACTTATCTGAAAAATTCGCATTACCTTCTGTAAAGATAAAAACCGATTTCCCAGCTATTTCCACCTTAGGTGCACAAAAAGCAGGTTGGTCTGTTTCTGTAGGAGACTTCTTTGCATTAGGTTCCGGTCCAGCTAGAGCATTATCCTTAAAACCAGCTGAAACCTATGAGGAAATTGATTACAAAGATGAAGCTGATATTGCAATCTTAACTTTAGAAGCTGATGTATTGCCTGGTGATGATGTAGCAGCATACATTGCAGATGAATGTGGTGTAGCTGTAGAAAATGTATTCTTGCTTGTAGCTCCTACTGCTTCCTTAGTTGGATCTATCCAAATTGCAGGAAGAGTAGTTGAAAACGGTACCTACAAAATGTTAGAATTCTTAAAATTCGATGTTAAAAAAGTTGTACATGCAGCAGGTATTGCACCAATCGCTCCTATCGACCCAGATGGATTAAAAGCTATGGGCAAAACCAATGATGCAGTTTTATTCGGTGGAAGAACTTACTACTATGTCAAATCTGAAGAAGGAGATGACATTGCAGCAGTAGCAGCTCAATTACCATCTTCTGCAGCTGATGGATATGGTAAACCATTCTTTGACGTATTTAAAGATGCAGGATTTGACTTCTACCAAATCGACAAAGGAATGTTTGCACCAGCTGAAGTTGTTATCAACGATTTAACCACTGGTAAATTATACAAAGAAGGATTCGTTAACGCTGAGTTACTTAAAAAATCCTTCGGTATCGAATAAATTTAGTGTTTATTCTTAGTGTTTTAAAATTTAAATGCTATTATTAGCTATTTTCTTTTTCTATTTTTTTTCTTAATTTTCTATTTTTTTTCTTAGTTTTTTAATAATTTTTTAACTTTTTTTAATTTTATCCTATCTTTTTTTTCGATAATTTTTTAATATTTTAGTTCACTATTCATAGTAAATTATGGTATTACTATTCTATCTATTTTTGCTTATTTTGTAATACTAACGAGTAATACTTTTTAAAATTTAAAATTATTACCTAATATTTAAATAAAATTGATTTTAGTAATAATTAATACTTTTTAGCCAAAAATAAGTCATTTTGTATTACTTTTTTTAGAAATATTTTTATATATGTATGTAATAATTATTTAGTGTAAAGTATTAAATTAATAACAATTTTAATATTATTATTACTATTGTTTAATGAAAATTTTGTTATTGAAATTTTCATTTTTTAAGATTGTTGTTTAATATTTTATTTTTAACTTAAGGAGTCTTATTATGGATACAAAATATATAATTGGTGCGGTAATCGCAATTATTCTAGTACTCATTGGTGGAGCTCTTCTTATGGGATGGGGCTCACATGAAAGAGGGCCTGGTGAAATTGTAGTTGCGGCTTACAGTCATGGAGGGGAACCAGAAGCTGGTTTCGATCCAATTGCAGGTTGGAACTATTATGCAGAGCCATTGATTCAAAGTACCTTACTTAAAATGAATACAAACGGTACTTACTCAAATGATTTGGCTACAGACTATGATATTTCTAGTGATTATAAGAAATATACTGTAAACTTAAGAGATGATGTCAAGTTTACCGATGGTACACCACTTACTGCAGAAGATGTAGCATTCACATTCAATGCCGCAAAAGAAAGTGGTGCAAGCTTAGACTTAACTGCTTTAAATGAAGCTAAAGCTATTGATGATTACACTGTAGAATTTGATTTAAACAAATCTGATTCCACTTTCTTGGATAAATTAGCTTACATCGGTATTGTACCTTCTGATTCCTATAACAATGAAACCTATGGTGAAAACCCTATAGGTTCTGGACCATACAAATTCGTACAATGGGATAAAGGTCAACAAGTAATCTTAGAGAAAAACCCTGATTACTATGGTAAAATGCCTCAAATCGAAAAAATAACCATTCTCTTTGCTCAAAACGAAGCAGCATTCAACTTAGCTAAAAACGGAGAAGCTGATATTGTAGCTGTACCTCTTGAATACGGTAAGGAAAAGGTTGACGGATACACCATGTACTTAATGGACACAATTGACGTTCGTGGTATTTCATTGCCAAGTGTACCTGATACTGGTGAAGTATCTCCAGAAGATAACTACACCATTGGTAACAATGTAACTGCAGACATTGCAATAAGAAAAGCATTGAACTATGGTATTAACAGAACTGCATTAGCTGATGGTGCATTAAACGGATTAGGTGTTCCTTCCTACGACGGTATTGCTCATCAATTACCATGGGCTAACCCAGAAGCAGCAATTGAAGACGGTGACGTTGCATTTGCTAACAAAACCTTAGAAGAAGCTGGTTGGGTTGACTCTGACGGTGACGGAATAAGAGAAAAAGATGGTACAAAAGCATCATTCAAAGTATATTACTCTGCAAATGCTCCAGAAAGACAAGCATTAGCTTTAGGATTATCAGAACAAGCTAAAGAATTCGGTATTGAAGTTGAACCTGTCGGTGCTGAATGGGATGAAATCTATCCAAATCAATACTCTCAAGGAGTTCTCTGGGGATACGGTTCCACAGATCCTTCTGACATGTACGGAGAATACTACAGTTCTTCTGACTTCAACCCTGCAAGAGTAAACAACAGTGCTGTAGACGCTCACATGGATGCTGCATTTGCTGAATCCTGTGAAGCTTCATACAAAGATTGGTCTGCAGTATCCTGGGACGGTACCACTGGTATCTCACCTAAAGGTGATGCAAACTGGTTATGGTTAGGTGAAATCAAATACGGTTACTTTGTAAATGATAGAGTGGACATTTCCAATGACACTGCTCTATTGCAACCTCACGGAGGAGACTTATTCAGTAACATATATGACTGGACCATGACTAACTCTACAGCATAAAAAATGTATAAGTGATGGAGGTAGGAAAAGTTTTCAAAAACCTTTTTCTACTTCCTTCTAATTTTTTTAAGTTTTTTATTCAAATGAAGAATTAGTTTCCTTTCAACTTTCAATAAAAGAAAATTTTATAGATGTATTTATATTTAGATTATAGTTTTCATATTTAAATTCCAATTTTTATATTCAGATTATAATTTCTAAAAATATTGTTTATTTAAGCTTTTTTAATGCATTAAGGAAAGATATGGGTAAATTGTATTTTTTTGAGTATGTTTATTGATTTTATTTTATTATGAGTTTAGAGTTATTATATTATTATTATTAGATTTTCAAATTTAATTGTTCACTATGTGTAAATTTTTATGGGAGGTTATTTTTTGTTAGATAAACAGAAAATACTTAAATTTTTAGGATATAAGCTTGTCCGTTTTGTTATATTATTGGTTGTTGTAATATTATTAAGTTTTATATTAATTGACATGTCTCCTATAAATCCAGTAAACGCTTATATTTCCAATATGGTTGTAGGCCCTGAAAAAATTGCTCAATTGGAAGCTTATTGGGGTGTAAATCAGCCGATTACTGAAAAACTATTGAATTGGTTAGGAAATATTATCGTTGGTGATTTTGGAACTTCTTTAATTTATAGGACTCCAGTATTGCATGTTATTGGTGAAAAGTTCACAGCATCATTAATTTTGATGTTAACATCTTGGTTGATTTCCGGTGTATTAGGTTTTGCATTAGGTATTCTTGCAGGATTTAAAAGAGACACTTGGGTAGACAAGGCAGTGAAAGTCTATTGTTACATATTGCAATCTGCCCCTACATTTTGGATTGCATTGCTTGTTGTAATGGTATTCAGTGTTTATTTAGGACTATTCCCTGTAAGTGGCGGAGTGCCGATTGGTGCATTGAGTCAGGATGTTTCATTTTGGGATTGGTTAAGGCATTTGATCTTGCCGGCATTCACTTTGAGCATTTTAGGTGTTGCATCAATTGCATTGTATACTCGTGACAAGCTTATTGAAGTCATGTCAACTGATTATTTCCTTTTTGCAAAAGCAAGAGGGGAAGATGGATGGACTTTGATTAAAAGGCACGGTGTAAGAAACATTCTTTTGCCTGCTATCACATTGCAATTCTTGTCTTTCAGCGAATTGTTTGGTGGAACCGTTCTTGTTGAACAGGTTTTCATGTATCCTGGAATTGGTCAGGCAGCGGTTTCTGCAGGTTTGAGAAGTGATGTCCCACTATTGTTGGGTATTGTTATATTCAGTGCAATATTTGTTTATTGTGGGAATTTAATTGCAGATATCCTTTATAACTTTGTAGACCCAAGAATCAGGGAAGGTGAGGAAGATGGATGAGTCAGTCAATAAAGTGAATAAGTTTGATGTTTTAGGCAACATGAATTTGAGGACCAAAACATTGCTTGCAATAGGTTTATCCACTTTCATCTTGATTTTGGTTGTTGTTATCAGTTTCTTCATTGACCCAAAAAGCATCACTACCAACTGGACCATGATGAACCAACCTCCTTCCTTGGAGCATATCTTCGGTACAGATTGGTTAGGTAGGGACATGTTTATCCGTACCTTAAAAGGTTTAGGATTAAGTGTTCAAATAGGATTCTTCGCTTCCATTTTAAGCAGTATCATTGCTGTTGCCTTAGCGTTCTTATCAAGTTTCAATAAGCATTTGGACAGTTTTGTTTCATGGTTGATAGATGTATTCCTATCCATTCCACACATCTTGCTTATTATCCTTATATCCATTGCTTTAGGTGGAGGTGCTTTCGGTGTATTGATTGGTGTTGCATTCACTCACTGGACATCTCTTGCAAGAGTGCTTAGAGCTGAAATAAAACGTATTAAAACTTCAGAATTTGTTACAATTTCAGAAAAATTAGGACAATCCAAGTTTTGGATTGCAAGAAAACAGATCTTACCTTTGGTTATCACTCAAGTGATTGTAGGTACAATCTTGATTTTCCCTCATGCAATCATGCACGAGGCAAGTGTAACTTTCTTAGGTTTCGGATTATCTCCACATGAACCGGCTATCGGTATTATCTTGTCTGAATCCATGAAATACCTTGCAACTGGTAATTGGTGGTTAGCTTTATTCCCTGGGTTGGCATTATTGATTCTTGTATTATTGTTTGATATTGCAGGAGAGAACATCAAGAAGATGCTGGATCCAGCAAGTGCAAATGATTAGGTGATAATATGAGTGATTTAATTAATGTTTCAAATATTTCCATTTCATTTACCCAATATGTCAAAGGTTTGAATCAAAGAGAGCTTAAGGTTATCACTGATTTGACTTTGGATATTAAGGAAGGCGAAATCGTTGCTGTTTTAGGTTCAAGCGGATCTGGTAAGAGTCTTCTTGCACATGCAATCCTTGGTATTCTGCCTCACAACGCTAATTTATCTGGTAATATGGTCTATAAGGGGGATGTTTTAACAGATGAATTGAAAAAGGAATTGCGTGGTCATGAGATTGCCTTGATTCCCCAATCTGTTAACTTTTTAGATCCTTTAATGAAGGTTTCAGACCAGGTTATTGGTGAATGTGCTGATGAAGCTGAGGAGAAGGAGAAAAGAGCTAAGCAAAGGGCTATTTTCGAGAAATATGGCTTGTCTGAGGAAGTGGATGACATGTATCCTTTCCAATTGTCTGGTGGTATGGCAAGAAGGGTTCTTGTATCAACAGCTCTTCTTACAAATCCTAAGCTTGTAATTGCGGATGAGCCAACTCCAGGATTGGATGAAAAGTCTGTAGAGGAAACCTTGAATCATTTAAGACAGATGGCAGCAGATAATGTGGGGGTTTTGCTTATTACCCACGATATTGATGCTGCTTTGAAGGTTGCAAACAGAATAGCAATCTTCTATTCAGGTTATGTTATTGAAGTTGCAAATGCAAGTGATTTCAGTGGTGAAGGAGAGAATTTGCTTCATCCATATACCAAATCCCTTTATAAGGCATTGCCTCATAATGGTTTTGAACTAACTAAAGGGCATCAGCCATTGCATGGTGAGATTCCAGTAGGATGTCCATATTATGAACGTTGTCCTCATAAGTTGGAGAATTGTGATAAGGAAAGGCCGTTCTTATTCCCTATTGATGAGAATAAGAGGGTCAGATGCTTTAAATATGGGGAGTAGATAATATGGAGTTAACTGGTAGAAATATTTCATTCAAATATAGTTCAGGATCTAGGCAAATCTTGAAGGATGTTGACATAACCATTGACAATAAGAAGATTTTAGGTTTGTTTGGAGACAGTGGAAGCGGTAAATCAAGCTTATGCAAAATACTTGCTGGACACATTAAAAGATATGATGGTGAAGTGAGATTGGATGGAAATGAAATCCCTAAAAGCGGTTTTAACCCTGTTCAATTGATTTATCAGCATCCCGAAAAGGTTATGAATCCTAAGTGGAAGATGCATGAAGTCTTGGAGGAATCTTGGGATGTTCCTGATGGTTTGTTGGAAGACTTCGGTATTCAAAAATCTTGGCTAAACAGATGGCCTGCAGAGCTTTCCGGTGGTGAATTGCAAAGATTCTCAGTTTTAAGGTCTTTAAATCCAAAGACTAAATTCTTAATAGCTGATGAAATGACCACTATGCTTGATGCAATCACTCAAGTTCAGATCTTTGAATCAGTTTTAAAGATTGTCAAGGAAAGAAACATGGGTTTGCTTGTTGTTAGCCATGATAGGGATTTAATGGATATTATTTGTGATGAAGTAATTTATCTTGATGATATTAATCACATTTAATATCTTTTTTATTTTTTTTATTTTTAAGAATTTTAATTTTTGTTTTTCGCATGGATTATTATTTTAAAAATGATTTAAAGTGATAAAAATGGATTTTACCATAAAGCAATTGTCTGATGATTGTGATGCAAAAATTAGAGTGAGAAATTTCCTGTTTTCTCAAATAAGATCTGAATATGGCTATGGTTACATTCCTTCTTGGCATAAGGACATAATAGACTTGAACAAGTATTATATAGATTGCAAGAAAAACAGTCTGTTTTATGTTGAAGATTGTGATAATGGAAAAATCATTGCTACCATAGCAGTTAGGCAGTATGATAAGAACTTTATGGAATTTCAGGATTTGTACTCTAAGGAATCCACAGCAAGCATTTGGAGACTCTTTGTAGATAAGTATTATAGGCGTTGTGGATTAGCTACACAGTTATATAATGTTGTTGAGGAGTTTTGCTGTGAAAATAACTTCAATGAGATTTATTTGCATACACATAAGAATCTTGAAGCAGGATTTAATTTTTGGAAAAAAGTAGGATTCAATGTAACATGGGATACAAATAATGAGCTTCAGACAGTCCATATGGTAAAGAACTTATCAAGCAAATAATTTAATAAAATTAGTTTTAATAAATATAAGTTAAAATATATTGCTTTAATTACAAAATAATAATTAAAATTAAATTTATATTTTTTAATTTATACTTTAAAATACAAATTTAATTATAAACGATTTTTTTATTTTTTAATAGATTTTATGTGATAAAATGAGTTGTTATAAATATTGGGGAACAATTGAAGAGATTGCGAATAAGCTTTCAAGCTATGGAGATTTGGATACTGAGGGCATTTCTGCATTGGATGGCACTGATATTGGGGAGATTACAAAGATCTTGGATGATATTGAAGTAATTGCCCATGACAAGGAAATAGATTTTGACTCTGCAAAGCATATTCTTGATGATGAGAAAATGAATAAAGCATTGAAGTTGATTCGTAAGTTCTATGTTTATATCGGTGCAAGATTAGAACGTGAAAATGCTATGAAAATTTTGGAATCTGATGATCCCAAAGCTGTTTTGGATTCATTCCATTTTTATGACAGGTATATTGGCCTTATTGAAAATGAAATGCAATTGGCTAAATTCAATGAAAACAAGACATTTGTATTTTTAGGTAGCGGTCCTTTGCCATTAACAATAATCATGTTTAATATGGTAACTGGATGCAAATGTATTGGTATTGAACAGGATCCTGAAGTTGCTGACTTGTCAAGAAAAGTCTTAAAACGTTTAGGTCTTGATGAAAGCATTGAGATTATAACAGGTAATGAAAAGACTATTGCAGACTTGGACTATGACATCTTGATGATTGCGGCATTTGCTGAACCTAAGGATAGGGTATTTGCAAATGTTTGGGATGTTGTTGATGAGAAGACTCCGGTTCTTTACAGAACATATACTGGTATGAGAGCTATTCTTTACTCTCCAGTAACTGAAAAGGATACAAGAGGATTCCATCAGGAAGTTATGTTGCTTCCTAAAGGAAAAACAAACAACACTTCTGTATTAATTAGAAAGATTAGTTAATTAAACATTAATTAAATTCTATCCCTTTTTTTTATTATTAATTTTTTTATTTCTTTAATTTTTTTATTTTTATAGTCCTCTTTTTTCTATTTTTATTAAATTTCCATATTATATTACTTTCTTTTGTTAATTAATTTTTTTTAAAATTTATTTAAAAGTAATACTTTTTATAGAAAAATCACCAAAAAAGTAATACTTTTTTCATATTTTTTTTAAAATTTTTCTAAAAGTAATACTTTTTGCCCTAAAAACTACAAAAAAGTAATAAAATTTATATGATATGGTGTATATATTAACATTAGTGATACTAACTATGCAAAAAACTTAAAAAAGTAATACTTTTTAATATTACAAAAAAATTTTATTAAATTATTATAAAAGAAGGTGTCTATATTGATTGATGAAATAACTGATTTCTTATTTGGTTTGAAAATGACCATTATTTCAGCTATATTTCTTGTAATCGCTGTTATTTTCATGATACTTGGAATTGACACTCCAATTTACCTAAACCCTGCGTGGGGTGCGGTAATAATAAGTGGTATTCCAATGTTATTATTGGCTTTAACCAGATTAATCCGTGAAAAGTGGATTTCATCTGCACTTCTTATTGCAATCGCTATGGTGGCATCACTCTTGATTGGTGAGATATTTGCAGCAGGTGAAGTTGCATGGATTATGGCTTTAGGTGCTCTTTTAGAAGACTGGACAGTTGAAAGAGCTAAAAAAGGTTTAAGAAATCTTATTAATTTAACTCCACAAACAGGTAGAAGAATTGTGGATGGCAAGGAAGAAATGATTTCCGTTGATGAGATTAAAATCGGAGATACTTTGAGAATTCTTCCTGGTGAAAGCGTACCTGTTGACGGTGAAATTATAAACGGTACCTCTTCTCTTGATCAATCCATCATGACTGGTGAATCATTGCCGATTGATAAGGATGTGGGGGATGAGGTGTTCTGCGGTACCATGAATTTGTATGGTGCAATTGACATTAAGGCAACCAGTTTAGGTGAAAACTCTTCACTTCAAAAGTTGATTGACCTTGTAAAGGCAGCTGATGAAAAGCAAGCTCCAACTCAAAGGATTGCAGACAAATGGGCAACATGGCTTGTTCCTGTTGCATTGATAATTGCAATTGCAGCATGGCTCATTACAGGAAACATTGAAAGGGGAGTAACAGTCCTCGTAGTATTCTGTCCATGTGCATTGATACTTGCTACACCAACTGCAATTATGGCAGCTATTGGTCAGGCAACAAAATATGGAGTGCTCATTAAATCTGGTGAAGCTTTAGAAACTCTCGGTGGATTGAATACATTAGTGTTCGATAAAACAGGTACTTTAACTTACGGTAATTTAGCAGTTTCGGATATTATTTCCTTGAAAGATGATTTAGATGAAATGGATGTTTTGAACATAGTTGCCTCTTGTGAGGAATTAAGTGAGCATCCATTGGCTAAAGCTGTTGTAGACAAAGCAAAAGAAGTTGAAATTGATATTGAAGAACCACAAGACTTTAAGATGTTCCCTGGAAAAGGGGTAAGTTGTAAGAACTCTTATGGTCAAGTATATGCAGGAAACTCCAAATTTTTATCAGGAAATAATATTGATTTTAATGTTGATAGTGAACTAAACCAGTTAAAACATGAAGGTAAGGCTTCAATTATCGTTGCTTTGAATGATGGTGTAGTCGGTTTGATTGGATTGTCTGATGTAATACGTGAAGATTCCAAAAACATGATTGAGAACTTGCATGAATTGGGAACTGAAACAATATTGCTTACAGGAGATAATACAGAAACTGCTAATTATTTTGCTTCTCAAGTTGGAATTGGAAAGGTATATGGAAACTTGCTTCCTCAAGAAAAGCTTGATTGGATTGAAAAGCTCAAAAGTGAAGGCAAGAAAGTCTGTATGATTGGTGATGGTGTAAATGATGCACCTGCACTCAAGACTGCTGATGTAAGTGTAGCAATGGGCTCTGTAGGAAGTGATGTTGCTATTGAAGCAGCAGATATTGCACTTTTAGGTGATGACATCGGTAAGATTCCATATCTTAAAAAGCTTTCAAATTCAACCTTGTTTACAATCAAGGCAAACATTATCCTTTCCATGACAATCAATGCAGTGGCTATTGTATGTTCCGTTTTAGGATTATTGAATCCGGTTACTGGAGCTATTGTTCACAATGCAGGATCATGTCTTGTAGTATTGAATGCAGCGTTACTGTATGACAGGAAATTTGATGATTCAATTAAGAAAATCGATACTGAAAATGTGGAACACAGCCATTATCATTTCCACAATGATGGAGAGCACTCACATTCTCATGACGGCATTAAGATAATTGATGAAATCGAAACTGAAAGTGGAATTAAGCATATGCATGCTCACAAGCATGCTTTAAGCAGACAAAGTTGTGGAACCTATCACAACTAGTCTTTTTTATTTCTTTTTTTATTTTATTTCTTTTTTCTACTCTTTTTATCTATTATTTTTTCAAACATTTTTTTTTTCATTGATTTATAAAAATTTATTAACATTAAAGTTTATACTAACTATAACAATGTTTTAAATAATTCGAATTATTCAAAATTTGATTTAAATTAGTTGTGAGGGATTATTATGGAATTGGATTCAAATGAAGTAGTAAATAAAATTGAAGAATACAGAAAGGATTACAGTTGTTCACAAGCAACTCTTATGGGAATTTGTGATGTTGCAGGTATGCCTACTGAAGAATTGGCTCTTCTTGCAAAAGGATTCTCTGGAGGAATTGGTGGAACATTCTCTGAAGGAACCTGTGGTGCTGTAACTGGGGCTGTAATGGCTTTAGGTCTTTTAGGTGCAGATGAAAAGCAAATCATTTCCGCTTCCAAAAAATTATTCAATGAATTCAAGGACAAGTATGAATCTGTAACATGCGGATACATCTCAAAAGATGGGGATGACAAATCTCCATGTGTTGAAGTATGCTTATTTGCAGGTGAAAAGGTCTGCGAATACTTAAAAGAATAATTTTTTCTTTATTTTTTTATTATTTTTTTATTATTTAGATTAATAATTGTTAATTTTTTAGTTTTGGAGTGAGAAAATGAAAGTTTTACTAATTAATGGAAGTCCTCATAAGGAAGGATGCACTTTTACAGCACTGACTGAAATCAAAAACCAATTGGAAAAAGAGGGTGTTGACAGTGAAATCTTCTGGATTGGAAACAAACCTGTTAGAGGTTGCATAGCTTGTCTCAAATGCGGTCATAACAATGGAAAATGTGCATTTGACGATGATCCAGCAAATGAAATAATTGATAAGCTAATAGAATCTGATGGAGTGATTATAGGTTCTCCAGTTTATTATGCTGGTCCTAATGGTGCATTATGCGCTATACTTGATAGGGTTTTCTATGCTGCAAGTGCTAACTTTAAATTCAAACCGGGAGCTTCTATCGTAAGCTGCCGTAGAGGCGGTGCAAGTGCAAGCTTTGACAGATTGAACAAGTACTTCACAATTTCAAATATGCCTATTGTTGCATCACAATATTGGAATAGTGTTCATGGAAACACTCCTGAAGAAGTCAAGCAAGATTTGGAAGGTCTCCAAACCATGAGAACATTGGCAACCAATATGGCTTGGATTTTAAAATCACTTGAAAATAGAGAATTGCCTAAGCATGAGGAAGAAAAACAAAGAACTAATTTTATTAGATAATCTGATATTTTTCTTTTAATTGCTAATATGATAATATTTATATTTATTAAAAAAGAAATATCATTATTGTGTAAATCTTAAAATTATTTGCTATGTTTTAAAAAATTTAGGAGTAATTCTATGGATACTGGAAATAAAATAATTATTATTTTACTTATCTTGATTGCAATTGCTGCACTTGTTTGCGGTTTCCTTTTCATATCTAATGGATTAGGGGATTCAGAAGATACAGAATTGCAAGAAAATGTAACTAATGTTACTAATACAACAATTAATGAAACAGAGAATTTAACAGTTGATGATGGCACAGATACCAGTGTTAGCACTAGTTCCTCATCTTCAGGCTCTACTGTAAGATATAGTTCTAGTTCCTCAAGTTCTAGCCATTCTGCAAGTCCAAGTCATTCTGGAAGTTCTAGTTCCTCAAGTTCTAATGGTTCTGGTTCTGGTTCTAGTGATTCAGGTTCCAGTGGTTCTGGTTCTAGTGATTCAGGTTCTGGGTCCTCTGGTGGAGGATTTTCTGATGGTGGAGGCTCATCTGATGGTGGAGGATCTTCTTCAGGAGCTACTGATTTAGGATAATTAATTATCCATTAATTCTTTTTTTCATTTTTTATGTTTTTCTCACTTTCTTTTTCTATCATTTTTATTTTTAGATTTTTAATTATTTTTTAAATTTTATCAAATTTTTAAATCCATTTTAAATTAATTTTTTAATAGTTTTAACATTATTTTTCCTGTAATTTTTAAGCAATTTTCATACTTAATTAGATTATCTAAATATGATTTTTTATCTTTCATTTTAATGCTTTATTTTCCATTTTACCTTTGATTTGTACTTTATTCTTCAAAATAAGAATGTTCTATTTTTTAAAAAATCTTTTTTTAATTATATATTAATATTATATATGATATGGGATTTTATTTTTTCTGTTTTTCAATTTAAAAAGCGTTGTTTATTGCTTTTTTAATTAAATTCTCTTAATTTTGTTTATATTTCATTTATTTGATTATTATTTTATTATATTTTAATAAAATACATATGGGTAGTTCTTTATTTATCTAATAAAGCATTATTAGATTGTTTTTAATTTTATCTAATAATATTTCTTTTTTTCTTATTTAATTTAATATTTTTTATTATTTTTTATAAATAAATATCAAATATATTTCATTTTCTAATTTAACTATTATTTGCTCGTTATAGTAGATTTAACCTAATGATATCTTTCTAATTAAATTTTTTTTTAAGAGAAACATTTATATTATATTAATTAAAAATTTTTATATAACATTAAAAAAGATTATTTTACTTAGAAAAAATTTCTAAATTCTTTAATTCTTATAAAAAATATTATTATGAAAATTTATTTTTAAAATAATAATTAGCATTATTTTATTTATTATGTTAATTCATCTTTTTTAATGTATTGAGGTGAAAAAATTTCGACTAAAAACAGAGCATTGCTTTTGTTGATTTTTTCATTGTTTATTTTGACAATGGCATCAGTATCAGCAAGTGATGCAAGTGACATAAATGATAATCAGAATTATCTTTCAGAAAATGAGGATTCAGTGAGTGATGATTTAAGTAGTCAATATGAGGATTTATCTGCTATTGATTCCGATTCTGCAGAGGATGGTTTAGAAATATTAAACAATACTAATTCTGAATCTAATGAATTATCTGATGCTACTGATTCAGGCAGTGAAGACCCTGTTGAACCTACTAAAAACTCTACTTCCATTGTGAGTTCCAGTTCAAGTGTAGTTAACGGATATGATTATTCAGTCACTTTAATGGATAATAACGGAAACGTTTTATCTGGAAAAGATTTGATCTTCACATTCAATGGAAAAAATTATACTAAGACTACTAACTCTAATGGTGTTGCAAAATTAAATATTAATGCAAAAGCAGGTAGCTATGTAATTGGGGTTATTTTTGAAGGTGATGAATTGTATGAAAATTCATCATTATCAAATAGTATAACTGTTAGCAAGACTCCAACAACTATTTCAAGCTCCACTAAAGATGCAGTTAAAGGTTACTCCTATTCAGTAGTTTTAAAAGATAAAAATGGGAATGTATTAGCATCAAAACCAGTAACCCTTACTTATAATGGCAAGACTTATAAGTTAACTACCAATTCTAAAGGTATTGTTAGTTTCACTATTACAGGTACTGTAGGAAAAACTTATAAATTAACTTATAAATTTGCTGGAGATAGTTATTTTGCAGCATATTCAGGTTATATGAATCTTAAGGTCAAAAAGCCTACAAAAATAGTTGGATTTAATGCTCGTATAGTTAAAGGGGCTAAATATAGTGTTACTTTAAGAGATTCTAGTAATAAAGCTTTATCTAAAAAGACTGTTACTATTACATTCAATGGCAAGACTTATACTAGGACTACCACTACTAAAGGAGTTGTAAGTTTAGTTTTAAATGTGGTTCCTGGAAAAAATTATAATATAAATTATAAATATGCCGGCAGTTCTTATTATGCGCCATCTTCTAAAACAGTATCTGTATATATTAAAACCCCTACTAAATTAACCAATTCTGGTAGTTCTGTAGGTAAAGGAAAATATTATTACGTTACTTTGAAAGATTATAACGGCAATGTTTTATCTAATAAAACTGTAGTTCTTAAATACAGAGGAAAAACTTATAAGAAAACTACTAATTCCAAAGGGGTTGTTAGTTTAAAAATCAATTCCGCGATTGGTTATACTTATAAATTAACTTACGAATATTCTGGAAGCATTTATTATGGTTCTAGTTCCGGCTCAGTAAATCTTAAAACTAAGATGGCTACTACTTTAACCGGATCTTCTTCAATCATTGTTAAAGGAAATGCATACAATGTTACTTTAAAAGATGGAAATGGCAAAGCATTATCCAAAAAGACTGTGACTTTTGTCTTTAATGGCAATACTTATACTAGAACTACTAATTCTAAAGGTGTAGCTAGTTTAACTATTAGTTCTCAGGCAGGTAAAACTTATAAATTATCTTATAGTTATGCAGGAAGTTCCTATTATAACAGATCATCTTCTGGAAATATTAATTTGGCAGTAAAGCTTTCAACTTCACTTAAGAATTCCGGTAATTCCATTATGAATAACAGTTCTTATGTAGTGACCTTGAAAGATGGTGACGGTAATGGAATATCTGGCAAAACCCTGACATTTACTCTTGATGGGAATACCATCAAGAATACCACTGACTCCAAGGGTCAAGTTCATTTATTAATGTCAGAAAGTTCTCCTAGAATTGTTGCATTGACTTATAAGTTTGATGGTGATAGTCTATACTCTGCTTCATCAGGATCTGTCAATCTTGATGTTAAGTCAGACAAAGTTTTCACATTTAATCAGATTGCTCAATCAGCAAGTAATTTAAGGAGTTTTGTAGAGCTTAAGGGCTATGTTCCGAATAACCTTTCTGTAAATGGAATAACTGTTAATATTACCAGCTTTGCATATTTAATGGCTAAATCAGTGGAAAATATTAATAATGGTAAAAAACTTGATGTAGATGTTATTGCTATTAATTCCTCATATGCTAATGGAAGCTGTTTATCCTTTAATGCTGCTTTAAATAAAAGCGATTACCTTGCTTTAGCTAATAAATTAATTAATTTTTCAATTAATGAAAATAGGCTTCCAAACACTATAAGTACAAGTGAAGGTTTAGTGTCTCCTGATTTATACATATTTGGACTTTCAAAAGCTTTAGACTTTTATAGGATTAACAATAGGTTGCCAAATTATGTTACTTTCAATGCAGAGGATGTTAACGGTACACCTGGTTCAGATGTCACTAAAAGAGAAAATTCCTCACAATATAAGAAGGGTTTAAATGAGATACAGTCTTTAACTTCCTCTCAACTAGCACAATATTTGGTTTCTTCTGGAAATGATGCGCTAAATTCTCAAATCAAGACTTTGGCTAATCAATTGACTTCAGGAAAATCTAGTGTTTGGGCTAAAGCAGAGGCTATATTCAATTGGGTCAGAGATAATATAGACTATGAATATTATGCAAACACCAAGTATAAAGCAACAGGAACTTTAAGTAATAAGAGAGGTAACTGTTGTGACCATGCAAATTTGATTGTGGCTCTTTGTAGGGCAGCAGACATACCTGCTAGATATTCACATGGTAAGAACTGTAAATTCTCAAGTGGTTTGGTGACAGGTCATGTGTGGGCACAAATTTATGTTGATGGTGTCTGGTATTCTGCTGATGCAACAAGCAGCAGAAATAAATTAGGTAATATTCAGAATTGGAATACCACTTCATTTGACCCTCATGGTCAGTATGTCCATTTATCTTTCTAAATTGGATATGACTGATCTTTAATCTTTTCTTTTTTTATTTTTAATTTTTTCCACTTTACTTAAATTTTCTATTTTTTAAAATTTTTCAATAATTTTTTCTTTCATTATATTCATTATGAGTATGATAATTTTAATGCTTGTGATTTTATAATCGATTTAATTAATCTTATTTTAATTTATTTTAGTAGTTGTACTATTTTTATATTATAATGTCCGCATTCATCTACATATCCCCTATACTTTAACCAATTTTCATTGAAAAAATAATATTTAAATAATTTAAGTATGATATATTATACTGTTTAAAGAAATTTATACGAGGCGTAAAATGGCAAATAATGGACATGGACATCATGGAGCTGCAAATTTGACTCCTGAACAACAAAAGCAAATGATTGAACAGGAATTAAGGCTCTTTGAACATATGAAAAATATCAAATATAAAATAGCTGTTATGAGTGGAAAAGGTGGAGTAGGTAAATCCACAGTAGCCGCTAACTTGGCAGAAGCTTTCCAGAAAAAAGGATTATTAACTGGTATACTTGATGCAGACATTCACGGACCAAACATTCCTAAGATGTTGGGGGTTGAAGGTAAGGATGTTATGATTGAACATGGGGAAATGATTCCTGTAATGAGCAATAATGGAATCAAGGTCATGTCAATGGGATTCTTGATAGACTCTCAAGACACTCCAATCATTTGGAGAGGTCCTCAAAAATCAGGATCAATCAAGCAGTTCATGGCAGACACTGCATGGGGAGACCTTGATGTCTTGATTATTGACAATCCTCCTGGAACTGGTGACGAACCGTTGACTGTGCTTCAATCATTGCCTAATGTTGATGCAGTCATTATGGTAACCACACCAAATAGCCTATCACAGGAAGATGTATTGAAATGTGTAGGTATGGTTAAGATGCTAAACATTGAGGATATTGGACTTATTGAGAATATGTCCTATTATGTATGCCCTCATTGTGGTGAAAAAACCAATATATTTGGTGAGTCCCAAGGTGAAAAGTTTGCAACTGATATGGGAGTTGTTTATTTGGGCAATTTGCCTTTAACTGAACAGGTTCCGGAATCTGCAAATCAGGACAGCACTATGGTAAATAGTTATGCGGATTCTGAAGTCAGTCAAAAGTTTTCTGAAATAATTGACAATATCCGATTAGCATTTTTGGATGATGAATAATCAATTCAATCATCTTTTTCTTTTTTTATTTTTTTATTAATTCATTTTTTATAATCATTTTTTATGTATTCTTTTTTAATGTGGGGGTTTCATTTTTTATAATCATTTTTTATGCTATTTTTTTTAATTTGGGGGGTTTCTTCTTCTCTCATTGCTTTTTTATTATTTTAATTATTATTTAATTTAATTAAGTATTTTTAAACAATTTTAATCATTATGGCTGTTTTTTAAAACAGATTAAGATAATTTTATATAGTTTATAAAACATAGATTAATATATAAAATTGTATGGTTTTTTTAATCAATTTTATGCTTTAAAAATCAATTTAAAGGCTATAATTATAAGTTATAAATAAATTATCTTTTTAGCCTTAAGGTATTTAGAGGTGTTTGTATGACTATATTGGATGGTATTTTAGAAGATAACAAGAAATTTGTCGAAAACTTTGAAGGGGAGGAAATGTCTCACCATGCACAAAAGAAGTTAGCTATTCTCACTTGTATGGATTGCAGATTAATCGACTTCTTTGAACCAGCTTTAGGACTTAAAAGAGGAGATGCAAAAATAGTCAGAAATGCAGGAAACTCCATTGTAGGAGAAGATGCAATCAGATCTATTGGTGCTGCATTGTACAATCTCGGTGCTGAAGAGGTATTGGTTGTAGGCCACACTGAATGTGGTATGGCTGGTGCTGATGCAGATGCATTGAAGGAAAAGATGCTTGCAAGAGGCATTAAAGAGGAAGACATTGCAAAATATGACTTGGCAGAATGGATTGGTGGATTTGAATCTGAAGAGGCAAATGTGCTTGATGTTGTTGACAAGATCAAAAATCACCCATTGATTCCAGATGTTCCAGTGCATGGTCTTATAATTGACATTGTAACTGGAGAATTAAAAGTCTTGAAAGAAGACTATTAATGCAAACCTTTATATATGGCGGTGTTTATAATATAATATCCGACATGTATGAAAAGTTAGATTAATTTCAATAATATTCATAATATCTGATTAAAATTAGTATAAGTTTTTAGAAAAGTTTGAAAAATTTTTTCTAAAATCTTTTATTTTTATTGAAACCACCTAAAATTAATTTATTTCACCAAATTAGATTAATTTATCATATATTACTAAAAATAATCAATTTTGCAAATGTTAATTATTATAATTGTAACTGTAGTACTGTTGCCATCAATAATGGGGCTATCAAGTTCCCAAACATACATTATACCACGACTTGGATTCGTGCTAGCTTATGCCAAAAGCTTAGCTTTCAATTAATAACCAGTTAATTGAATTGTAGAAAAATCAAACATCATCAAAATCATACTTTATAGGACGCTTTCTTTTTTAGTTCTATTTTTCATTGCAATAGTATTTAATTACTATTTAGTAGTCAACTTTATTATCCCACTTTATTAATAAAACCATATCCCACCTATTTATTCATAAGTTTTGATAATGGAGTAGTTATTTGAATTACATGATTAAAGGAAGAGAAATGAGCGTAAATGAATCTATTATTAAAAACAAAGCATCCAACTGTAGAACTAATTTTAAAAATGAACTTGGAGAAAAGGAATATTCCAATCTCATAAGGAAACAATCCAGACGTAGAAGATCTTCTAGCTTCGAAGACAGTGAAGTTCAAGCAGTCACTTGTCCAGTTTGTGGATCCACCGAGTTTTTCATGGACACAGTCCGTTCTGAAAAATCCTGTAAGAAATGTGGTTTGGTTGTTGAAGAGAACATTATCGATTCCACCTTTAGAGGAACCGCAAGAGATAAGGATGGTAATTTCCATGGTCAAAATGGTGCACCTAAGAACATGGCTATTCATGATGGTGGATTGTCCACCACTTTTGATGTCAATAAAGGACACTTGAATGACAAAACTAGATGGTACCGTTTAAGAAGATTGAATAACCAAGCTCGTGTAAGTGACTCTCAAAGTAGAAACTTGGCCAGGGCATTCACTGAATTGGGAGTGATCGTTTCCAATTTGTCCCTTTCAAAAGATGTAAGGTATGAATCTGTAAACATTTACAGAAATGCTTTGGATGAGGATTTAATCAGAGGCAGAAGCATTTCCAAACTTTTGGTTGCTACCGTCTACATTGCATGCAGACTCTGTAAAGTTCCACGTACTTTAGATGAAGTCGAGAAAGCTACTGGAATAAACCAAAAGACCATTAGTAAGAATTACAGGTTCTTAGCAAGGAAATTAGGTATTAAGTTAACTCCTATATCTCCGAATGATTACATTCCAAGATTTGCTAGCAGATTAGGATTATCTTCCCAAGTGGAAGTTAGATCCATTGAAATCATTAACGATGCAAAAGACTTGGGATTAACTTCAGGAAAAGATCCTGCAAGTGTTGCAGCTGCAACTTTGTACGGAACTTCCATGTTGTTTGGTGAACGTAAGACTCAAACTGAGATTGCAAAAACCCTTGGTGTAACTGAAGTTACCATTAGAAACAGATTTAAGGAATTAAACAGTAAATTAGACTTTGTATAAGTTTAATCCTGTTTAATATTTAATTTTTTAACTATTTTTATTCTATTTCAGTATTCTATTTTTTTAGTATTATATTTTTTAGTATTATATTTTTTTGAGAATTCCTATTTTTAAAATATTTTTTTAGCTATTTCCATCCCATTCTATTTTTATTAAACCTCATTTGCAGGGCTTCTGCTTAAGAGTATTAATGCCACTATTGTAATGGCTACTCCACAAACCATTAGTACTGTAGGCATTTCCATATAGAATATCATTCCAAATGCAAGAGCAGCTATTGGCTCTCCAGATGATAATATAACTGCTGTTCCCGCATCCATATGATTCAATGAAATAGTAATGAATACATAAGGCAATGCGAATGAGACTAATGAATGCAACAATAGGAATAATACATTTGGAACTGGATTCAAGCTAACGAAATTAGCAATTTGAGTGAAACTGGTAAATGGGATTGTCACTATTGTGATTGTAATCAATGAATATAAAAGTATTGTAAATGTATGCCTTCCCATATCAATTGATTTCCTTGATGTAACTGAGTAGATTGCCCAGAAAATTGCAGATCCAATACCTGCAATTATTCCTATCCATGAAATGTCAATTGAATTTTCCTCAAGAAGTCCAGTAACCAATGTACATCCGATTAGTACAAGAATCACGCATAATACTTTAATTGAAGTGATTTTTTCTTTAAACAGGAAATATTCCAATACCAAAACAAAAACAGGTGCAGTACTTAAGAGTATAGCTGCAAGGGATAATGGGACAGTATTGATTGAACTATTGTAACATAAGTTCAATCCGAGAATGCATAGTCCACACAGTACAAATAATGGGATATCCTCTTTATTTATCTTCAATAGGCTTTTATCAGTTAGGAATATTGCTATAGCTATGTATAAAATAGCTATTGAAAATCTTAAAAAAAGCAATGTGGTTGAATCCACTCCATTTTCAGTTAATGTTCTGACAAATATTCCAGTAGATCCAAACATTATTCCTGCAATGATTGGTAAAAGCAAGTATATCTTCTTCATTATTTCACTTATTTTTTTTAATTCATTATATTTTATCTATCTCATTTTATTTATTTTCATCGATTAATTTGGGGATTATTCCCATATTTTTTTACAAATTCCAATTAGAAATGAGTACATTTATATATTTTGTATGACAATTTAATAGTATACAAAAGTAATTTATGTATTACATTACTGAATTATTTTTATATTTTTAGAATATTTTAATTTTAATCGGGGGAGAAAAATGCCGGGAAATGAAGAAAATAATGAGCAAAAAAGCAATAACTATGAATTTGACAACTCTGGATTCAAAGCTAAGGATTACAAGGATGCAGATGAGTTTGATATTTGGGATTTAGAACAGATATTCAAAGACAGAGTTAAGATATTGCAAGATCTAAACACTGAATTCTGGGATGCTTATGAAGATTCAAAAACTGTTGCTTCTGGAAGAAAAGCTGGTGAAAAGGAAAGATTACAGCCTTTAAGTGTTAGAGTGAAACCTCATACCAAAAAATTCCTTAAAGAGGAATCAATTCTTTCAGCAAGAGAGATCTTGGAAATCTATGAAGATTATAACAATGGCAGTGAAGATTATATCAACTCATTAAAAAGAGATGAAATGCTTCTTAAGGAAGAGCTATCTGAAATCGAATTGAAATTGCAAAATGCAAAAGAGTTTACAGAAAAGCTTAATGACATCAAGGAAGCAAAACAAAAAAGAAATGAAAAGATCACTATTGATATTGAATAATATCTGTGGCTTTTTACTTTCTTTACTTTTTTTTATTTTATTTTAATTTCTTTGATTTGTTTTTATTTTTTACTTTTTTTAATTAATTTGACTTATTTTCAAAAACTTTTATTTATTAGTAATTTCTAATTAATTTTGAGGATTGGTTATGATAATAGAAAAAGTTTCTAAAAATGAGGAATGGGAAGACTACTTTATAAAAAGCAAATCCTCCAATAAGCATTACATTATCACTTTTGACCTTTTAGAGGATACTGTCAGCTGTGGCTGTGAAGACTTTAAATACCGTAGGGAAAACCTAAAATTTGGAGGAGTCAAAGTAAGCGATAAGGAAAATCATTGCAAGCACATAAAAAAGATTTTAGAAATTAGAGATAAGTTAAAATAAGTTAA
>NZ_JAEDCO010000018.1 GCF_016294135.1 Methanobrevibacter ruminantium | reverse complement strand
AAAAATAAAATAAAAATAAAATAAAAATAAAATAAAAATAAAATAAAAATAAAATGAATCATTGAAGATTAAAAATGAAACTATTTATCTGCAAGAGTCCAATAACATCTTTTTGGAGATACAATGGTTTCATCCTTTTTTAATTCTTTCATGATCTTATCTACTTCTTTCTTTTCAACACCAGAAAGCTCACTTACTTTTTTAGCGTTTAAAGGTTCTTCAGAGTTTTTAAATGCTTCAATAACTTTATCTTTATCAGACATTTTATCACCATTTTAATTTTGAAAAATAATCATAAAATAATCCTATTTTTAAAATAAATCTTTACCATCCTTTTGGATAAATTCCAGTATCCATAAAGACCTTATTTGTATCAACAACAAGCCCGGAATCTGCATTCATAATCTCGCCAGATGAGAATAATGAAGTTCCTGCAGCCACCAATTCTCCTTTCAATGATTTTATGGCAACAAGATTTCCCTTTTGAATGTCCTTGGATAAGTTAGCTATTCCTCCTGCACCAAGTTTTGCTCCTTGGCAGATGGCCTCAACGGCTGAATCTTTGATGAATATCTGCGGAAGGTGAGAGCTCGCAACTTCCATTGGCTGAATGGCTTTCCTTATGTATGATTCATCACCATCTTCAATATAAAAATGGTATGCATCTGTAAGGTCATGAAGGTTTACAAGGTCATTGTTTCGCTCATCAAATGGGCCAACTCTTGTCCTTCTAAGCTCAGCCATATGCGCTCCACAGCCTAATGCTTCACCAATATCATGACAATATGTTCTCACATAGGTTCCTGCCTCACATCCTATCCTGAATAGAACGTCCTTGCCCTCAATTTCGTAAATGGTAGAGTAATAAATATTTCTCACCCTTAATTCACGTTTGACGGCTGATTTAACAGGCGGTGTTTGATATATCTTGCCAGTAAATTCATCGAAAATCTCTTTTATTTGATCCTCTGGAATTTCTTTGTGCAGAGTCATGAGACATACATATTCCTTACCTGCAGGAAGGAGAAGTTGACTGACTCTTGTAGCATTGTCAATACCTATTGGAAGCACTCCAGTTACTTTAGGATCAAGTGTTCCTCCATGCCCTGTCTTCTTACAGCCAAGTATTCTCTTGACCCAAGAGTCTACTTCATGAGAAGTCGGGCCAGATGGCTTGTCCAAATTGATTATACCTTTAGCTATATGTTCCCCTATAGGCCGTTCATATGGGTTGCATCCATATTCAGGGTTGGTTTCAACCTTTGATTTAATCAAGTAATCTTCCATAGTTTATTCTCCAATAGCTAAAAGTTTTTAAAAATAGAATTTTTATATAATATAAAATAAGATTTTTATAATAAATAAATTTAATTAATGATTTAATCAATTGTTTAATTAATTATTTAATTAACAGTTTAATTAATGATTTGAAATTTAATTAAGATTTTAAAAAACCAGTTTACAAAAAACTATAATAATAAACGATTATAAATAATAAGAATAGGTAAAGAAATGGAGAAATATTATGGTTGATGGAGAATCCAAAATTGAAAACGAATCAAAACGTATGAGCAAAACTGAATATTATCTTGCAATTGCACTTGCTGTATCAAAAAGAAGTACTTGCTTAAAAAGACGCTATGGAGCTGTAATAGTAAATAACGATGAAATAATCAGTACAGGTTACAATGGAAATCCAAGAGGAGAAGAAAACTGTTGTGACAGAGGAACTTGCCAAAGAATGAATCTCCCATCAAATTCAGGAAATTATAATGACTGCTTTTCAGTTCATGCTGAACAGAATGCTATGATCTCTGCAAGAAGGAAAGACATGCTTGGAGCAACCATTTATCTTGCAGGAGAAATGTCTGTTGATGGTGATTGGGTGGAAATAGAAGATGCAGAACCTTGCCCAATATGCTTTAGAATGATTAAAAACTCAGGAATTGACAAGATAGTGAGCAAGAAAGGAATCTTGAAGCTTCGCTATCCACTTCAATAAATAAATTTTTTAATTTTATTACCTATTTTTTATTTTTTAAAAAGAGAGTTTATTTTACATTTTTTTATTTTTTTTATTTTTTTATTTTTTTATTTCTAAAAAAAGAGTACATTATAACTATTTTTATAAATTTTATAAATTTTTATATCAATTTGAATGTTAAATTTCAGGATAGTAATCTATATCATAGCCTAATTTTTTCATAATCATTAACTCATCTCTTGCATCTACAATTGCATTATGAGTTTCAGAATAATCCTTTTTTCCCAATATGCGAAGCATTTGCTCAACGCCATATCCTCTTCTTAATCTACCAGTCCCACAACAAGGCATGTGATTAGGGATATGTGGATTATGCTGTTTATAAGCAGCAACTTTCATTATGTCTCTCCAAGAAAATCCATCATGAAGTTCAGGCAAATGACGTTTATCAAAAGAAGCATTGTAAGCAAGCAAATCCTTAACACCATTTGAATTAAGCAAATCATTTAAGTCATCAATAGCATCTGGCCTATGTTTTATAAGGATTTCATGTTTTGTCATTCTCATTGAATTTGAATACATACCACCTATCTTTTCAGCTCTAGGCAAGATATAATAACGAGAATCAGTTCTTTCAAAATCTTTGGATCTTGCAATTAAAACACCTATGGACATCACTTCATCTTTCCAATTTGTTTCTGTGTCTATAACTGCAAACCGTCTTGACATAATACTCCTCAAAATAAGTTTAATAATATTATTTTAATTTTAATAATTTATAAAAATAACTAAAGAACTAAAAAAATAGCCAATAACAATGATAAAAATAGTGAAAATAAATAAAAAAAGTAATTTAAAAAAAGAAAAAATTTAGAACCCATCAGAAAAAAACCTTGAAAAAGATTTTGATCAACCTTTTTTTTAAAAAGTTTGGATGATGAATTCTTATCTAATACACAAAAATGTGCTTTAATTTTAATATATAAAAAGTTAAAAAAGTAAATGTAAACTAACTAGAATTTAGAATTGATGGAATAACAAACTTATTCCATGATAGGTTCTAAATGGTTAATGTTACAACGTCTGTTTTTAACTTCGTCTCCTTTTACTTCTACGAAGTTTTCATCAATGATTGCAACAATTTCACATTCTTTACCTGCTTCTCTTCCAGCAGTTTTAATACATTTTCTACCAACTTCTATAGCTGCCATTATATCACCTTTAATGTTGTTAAAATAATTTCCGCAATACTGTCAGGATTAAAGCTGTCAGTATTTATAATTAAATCATAAATATCCATATTTCTAATATCTATATTATGAATATCCATATATCTTAAAGCTTCACTTTCTTCACGGGAAAGAATTTCCTCTTTTGCAAGCTCAATTGATTTGTCTTCTCTTTCACATACCCTTTTAGCTCTAACTTCTAAAGGTGCAGTGAAACAAACTTTTAAATCCGCATCAATGAAGTATGCAGAAAGTCTTCCTTCAACAATAAGATCTTGAGCTTCCTCTGCAAGTTTAGCTTGTCTATTATCAATCTCTTTATCGATGTCAGTATTATTTTCAGCAAATTTGCCGAATTCTACGGGAGTCATTCCTCTCTCTGCAGCCATTTCTCTAAATATTGCACCAGCAGAAACGAATGGAATATCTAATCTTTCAGATAATACCTTTGCAGCAGTTGTAGTTCCACTACCTGCTGTCCCACCGATTGTTATTATCATTATTTTCTTGCCTCATCTTTGAAATGTTTACGAGCACATTTTGGACATAAGTATCCACCAAATGGACGGTTAGGTCTTTTTTGAGATTTTGCTAATTTGCCAATCTCGTAAGGACGTCCTCTTGGAACACCATGTAATACAGCACCACATTCAGCACATACATGCTTAGATGGTTTTTTCTTTTTATATCTTAAAACATTAACTCCACCAGGAGTTTTTGTGTTTACTCTTTTATATGATCTTGATCTAAATCTATTTGCAGGCATGTTCTCACCTAATTTGTTTTTTTAAAAATATCTACAAACATTACTTTTTAATAAGCTATATAAAAATATCAAATTGTCTTAATTTGTAGATTTGAAGTAAAATACATAATAATATTAAAATATCTTAATATCTTAAAATCTAAAATTTTGAATAAAAGATATTTTGAAAAATATCATGAAAAAAGTATCATAAAATTTAGAATGAATTTAAAAATTAATTAAAATTCATTTAGTTAAATGATTAACACTATCTAATATGATATTTAACTAATATATACTTTACTGTTTTCCATACTTTTTCTTTAGAATTAAACTTCTTGAAAGATCCATACTTTCAAAGTTTAATCCCAATAAAAAAAATTACAGAAATTAAATTTTAAAATCCTGGCAATTTCCAACAACCCAAATTAAGTAGGCAAGTCCCACTTAACATGCCAATCATTAAAAATTCACCAAAATTTAGTATTACATATATCGTACTTTTTGGGATTATGGTTTTTTCAAATTTTAATTTTATTTCTTGAATGAAACTAGAAAATAACTTAGATTGATGAATTTAAGAAACTAAATATACATCAACAAGTCAGTTAAATAAATGCTAGCAACTAAGTATAATTAAATTAATTTTATGATTGATTAAATTGAATAGTTATAGAAAACTTTCAATTTAATAGAAGTTTATTCTTATTAAACAATAAGAAAAAGATTTGCTAAATTTTTACTTCAAAAAATGAAATTTTTATGAATTTTTCAGCTGAAAAATTTCAAAATCAAATTCCATGAATTTTTCAAAATCTAGAAACCATTTTTGAATCCCATAAATTTCCTAATGATTTGTGACATTCCAAATGTACAAATGAAGTACCACCATAACCATCCAACTCCAAATGGAATTGTAGTTATGTTACCACCATAAAGCATTTGCCCTAATGAGTGGAAAATCGGAGTTAAAGTACAATAATAAACAGCTGGAGGAAATACAACAATAATATCTTTTATTGAAGATTGCCACATCCAAGCAAAGATTAATAAGATTGGAATCATAGTAACAATCATTGGTCTAAATGACATTTTCATAATTTCAGATTGGTCTGACATCATATCCATTTGTTTAGCTTGAACCTTTGCCATCTGTTTAGAGTCTCCACTAGCTTGAGCTTCTCTTAACTCTTTTTGCAAAGCTTTTGATTTAGCTTGCATTTCATTCATCTTATCCTGGTCCACTAATAATTTTTGAGCTGTTACTGTTAAAAGGGATATGATTAATGATATCACAAATACAGTAAGTACAGGGTTATTAGGGGTAGGATCCATTTGAACTAATGGATTAAGAACAGCATTCATAGCATCAAACACTGGTTGAAGCCAGGAAATACCTAATAAAAAACTACCTTGATACGCCATTTCATTCCTCACATGTTTAATAATTTTTAATAGTAAATTATAGTTTTATTTTCTTTACAAATTTCAAACATTGCATAATTGAAAATTATGCTAGATTCAAAATTTCATAAATTCTTTAAAAATACAATAAACTATTAAGTTATAAATTTTTTACAAATTTATAAATTAATAATTTAAAGCATAAGATTTAAAGCATAAGCTAATTTAATATCAAAATGATTAATAACATGATAAAAATTAAAATAATTAGATAAAATCTAATTATTAAAATATTTTCATTTCAAATCAATCATGACCTGATTATTTTAAAAGATCAACCATTTTTCTAACGGTTGATGGCAAATGATTATCATGATTATTAATAATTTTTACAGTTGCTCCAGTTAAAGTAGCGTAAGCCATAGCTGCAGCCCTGTTCATTTCTTGATGTAACTGAATATCCTTTGCCTTTTCAGCATCTCTTTGTCTGGTTTCATCACTCATTCTTCTAACCATAATCTCATCAGGATGAGCTTCAACTAAAATGAAAGTGTCCGGATTTAATCCTTCCAATACCCATTTAGGAAGACCTGGCAAGAAACCAGCAGGTGTGCTAATAGTACAATGAGTGTCAACAATTACATTTTCAGATTCGGATCTTTCCTTAATTCTGAGCCCTGCTTCTTTTTGAATCTCTTTTTGAGTGTCTGCAGGTAATTTTCTTAACTCATCCCTATTTTCAACAAGACCTTTTTCTACAGCGATTTCAGTCATGATATCTCCATAGTTTAAATGAAGATAATCTACTTCTTCTAATGTCTTTTTAAGTACAGTTGTACTTCCAGAACCTGGAATCCCAGTTAAAACTACTAATTTCATTTAAATCCCTCTCACATTAAACATAAAATTAAATTTTTAAATTAACTAATAATAATCACAAAAAGAAAAAATAAA
The DNA here is from genome assembly GCF_016294135.1 of Methanobrevibacter ruminantium. Lineage (NCBI taxonomy): Archaea > Methanobacteriati > Methanobacteriota > Methanobacteria > Methanobacteriales > Methanobacteriaceae > Methanobrevibacter > Methanobrevibacter ruminantium. The sequence continues at coordinate 26,305 of NZ_JAEDCO010000018.1, read as the reverse complement.
GGAATGATTGATTTAATCATTTCCAAAATCCTTCTATTCAAATACTTTTCTTAACATTGGGTGCATTTCCATAAGTTGCTCTTGAGCAATTTCCTCATAAAGCTTGTATACAATACCTACAGTAAGCAATACACCAGTACCTCCACCGAGAGCACCAGTTAAGTCAGCAATAAATGCCAATATACCTACAAACAAACCACCGAGAATTGTAAGAGCTGGAATATATTTTTTCATAATCATATAAAGTTGCCTTTTACTGCTTCTGAAACCAGGAATCTGTATACCTGAGTTATAAAGTTGTTTTGCAACTTCCTTTGCATTCAAAGAACCACTGATTTCTACCCATAACCATGAGAAGAGTACACAACAAGCTAAGAAGAAAATACAATAGAATAATACCCTCAATGGATTTGTGAATAATACACTTAAACTATTTGGAGTGGTTAACCATAATGCAAGCCCACTAATTGGTCTTCCTCCAGAAACTTGACCTAATATAGGGAAACCAAGCTTTTGGAATACACTAGCGAAAAGTGAAACGTTAACAAGAAGTGCACTTGTTAAAATAACCGGCATGTTACTTGCATAAATGAATTTCAAAGGATATTTACCTACAGATCCTCTAATTCTACCGTGTCCTCTTACTTGACCATGAGAAATAGGAATTTCTATTCTCATACATTCACCATATACAGCCATCAAGAATACAATGATTGTTGCAATCAATGGAATCAATATAGCGAAATTAGGAGCTCCTCCGATAATGGATTGGATGAATCCAGGAAGAATACCTGAAGCAGTAGTGGATGCCGCAGTAGCTGGCAAGAAGTTAAATATTCCGGTAATAATGGTTTGTGCTACACCTGCAGCAATGAACAATCCTACACCACTACCGAATCCCCATTTGGATACTACTTCATCAAGGTATAAGATCAAGATTGCCCCAATGACCAATTGGAGAATCATAATACCATAAAATGAATTGTCAATAGGCACTAAACTTCCAGTAAGCACTAAAACTGCTGCCTCGAATATTGTGAATAAAATAGCTAATAATTTTTGAGTACTTTGAAACATAGCCTTATGTTCATGTTGAGATAAGTCTAAATTTAATATTTTTGCACCGACCAATAGTTGCAATACAATGGATGCAGTTACAATAGGCCCGATACCTAAAGTAAGTATTGACCCAAAACTACCTGCCATTACAGCCCTTAATTGGGCAAATTGGTCAACTGCAGCTGGACTCAAACCATATAAAGGAATTTGAGTTAAAAAGTAATATATAACTAAAACTATAGCTGTCCATTTAAGCTTTTCACTAAAGTCTTGCCTATGAATAGGAGTCTTGACCTCAGGAAGCAACTTAAATATAGGCTTAAAATTCTCTAAAATCATTTTTTCCCCGTTAATTATTATCTATTAATTCAAATCAGATTTAATTATTGTAATAAGAATAAATTAAATTCCAACTTTGAATTTTTCAATTTAAATAAATTTTTAAATTCGTTGTAAATTTGTTTAATAAATTTTTTATGAAAATCCAAAATATTAGAAATGAATCATATAAGTGATTAAATCAGCGATTAAAATCATCTAAATTCGCCTTATATATTATATATAATATTATAATATTTTAGATTAATAATAAATATAATTTTTATATAATATAAACTATTCGATAAACAATACAAAAATTAACTAGATTAATATTAAATTTTAAGGAAATTGTAAAAATTTAAAATTAAAAATTAAAATTAAAAATACTGAAAATAATTAAAGAATAATTAAAAAATGTTCTAAAAAATGATCTAAAAATATTAAAAAAACAGTACAGGAAAAATGTTAAGAATAATTTAAAAATATAAAAAAATAAAAAATAATAAACTAGTTAAAGAGCATAACACTCCCAACTAGTGAAAAGAATTTTGGTCCAGCTTTTGCTGGCTGAAGGCCAGTAAAAAGTGGGCCTATAATTCTACAGCTTCTCCGCCAGCTTCTTCTATTTTTTCGATTGCGCTTTCAGAGAATGCAGGAGATTTGACTACTAAAGGAATGTCAAGAAATCCAGTTGCTAAAACTTTGTTGTAACCTAATTCAGTTACATCAATTACAATAACATCGTCTTCTTTAGTTGCAATTCCTTGTGCTACAAACTCTTCAGCTTTGTCATTCAAGAAGTTTAAGTTGACAGGATAAGATTTGTGGATAGTTTTTTGAGGTCTTTTGAAACCATGTTTACCGAAGTAATATCTGTTTTCAATTACGGTAGTTGACCAGTGGTGTTTTCCAGCTCCAGCTTTACCTTTACCACCTTTGTTACCTGCTCCTCTTCTCCTTTTGACAGAGCCTCCACCGTTAGATCTGGAACCTCTCATCTTATTAATCTTTTTACCTTTTCTAATCATAATAATCCACCTTAAGCCATTCTTTTTGCAAGATTATTAATATCTTCGCCTCTGTAACCTAAGGATCCGCCTTCGTTTACAGAATGTCTAATTCCTTTGTATCCTTTTCTTGGAGGATGTAAACGGAATACAGGTTTCATATCAATATCTTGAGCTTTGAGTTCTCCATTGAGTAATGCATTAGCTAATTCTTCAAAGGTAGAGTAATCAGTGTTTTCTGCTAAGTATTCTTCAGAGAGACGAGCTCCACCAACTAATCTTCCTCTTTTTTCAACAAGTTCAGTGAGAGTTTCTAAATCAACTTCACCCCAAGTGATGTAGTCTTTTGCTTTTTGGAGCATACCTTTGTAACTTGGGTTTTCATCAACTAATACAGCATGACTAATTCTGTTAAGTCTTAACATTTCTAAAGTACTAGCAATGCCTTGTTTAACACCAGTAGTACCTCTAATTCTAATTACTAAATACATGATACCACCGTTTATTGGATTACTCCCATATTTTTAAGGTCTTGTTCTGAAGCTTTCATTCTGCTTGCTTCTTTTAAAGCTTCGAATACAGCATTAGCAAAGTTTACAGTAGTTTGGGTTTGTCCACTTGCTTGAGACCATACGTCTTTGATACCAGCAAGGGAGAGGATGGTTTTACCAACATCACCAATAGCTAAACCTACACCTGCAGGAGCAGGTCTTAAGGTTACGTTTACACTACTTGCTTTACCGGTTACTTTGAAAGGAACAGTGTGTTGTCTTCCACAAACACAACCCCAGTCTCCACAACCTCTTCTTACTTTGATAATGTTATATTTAGCGTTATCTACAGCTTTTCTGATAGCAGGACCTACTTCTCTAGCTTTACCTTGTCCTAAACCTACATAACCATTTTTGTTACCTACTGCAACGATTACTCTAAAGTTTACTTTTCTACCAGATTTGTGCATTCTTTGAACTAAATTTACATCCATTACTTCTTCTTCTAAATCAGGAAGTAATGCATCTACAATTTCTAATTCCATTATAGGGAGACCTTTTTCGAAGATTTCGTCAATATCGGTGATATTTCCTGCTTTTACTTCTTTACCTAAATTGGTTTTAGGTTCCCAATCATCCATATTAAAGCTCATAATTCAGCCTCGTCAATTTTATTTTTAATTTCTTCAAAGTGTTCAGGCAAATCAGTAGGTTGAAGACCTTTAGCTAAGTATTGGGAGAATTTTTTGTTTAATTCTTCTTCATCTAAGCTTTCTGCATATTCTGCAATGTGTTCACCATTAATTCTGTCTTCAGTAGGGATAATAGATTCACCGTATGGGACATTTAAACCAGCATCTGCAGCACCTTTAACAGCAGCAAATACTTTTGATCCTCTAATAGGAGATTTTAAACCAATGTCAGCAACAGCATATTCAATACCTGCTGCAACAGCTTTTTTACCACATAAGTATGCAGTTAAATAAACAGCACTAGTGTTTTTGTTTCCTGCTAACCATCCTAATTTGTTTAATTCTTTACTGTGAGCTGACACAACAGTTTCGTCACCGTCTTTACCAACATTAATCACTTGAACAATACAGTTAGCATTGGAAATTCTTACAACTAATCTGGATTTATCTACACCAACTAATTTCGCTCTAGTAGCATAATCAGTTTTACCTTCTCTTCTTCTTCTGAAAGCTACTTTATAATTTGATCCGCTTGCCAAGTCCATTCCTCCTATTTGATTAAATCATGGTCTCTAGCGTAAGTTTTCATGTAAGATTTACTTCTGAAAGCTCCACCTTTTGCCATTTTGTATAATTTACGGTAGGTAGTACGGTCAATTTCACCAGCGTCTCTCATGTCTTTTAAGTCAGTTCTTAAAGCACGAATGGTTTTCATCCAAACTTGTTTTTTAGGAGTACGAGCGTTTTTAGCTCCTTTGATACTACCTCTTCCTTTACGTTTACCTTTTTTCTTTTGCTCTTTGATTTTTTTAGATCTGTAGCTACTAATACCAGTTTTTGGTTTAGCTTTAATAATACCTTGATCTATAAGTTGTTTGATACCGTCTCTTGTAATAGCTCTAGAAACTTCTTCAATTTCATCAGGGTCTATCCATACACGGTTTACTCCAACTTTAAGTATACTAGCAGCTAATCTTTTTTGTGTAGTAAGATTCATTAATAATCCTCCATTTAGTTAGCTGATAAACTTGAATAAAATTTCTTCAAGTTCCCCTTTATTCAAATAAATTAAAATTCATTTAATTTAGTTGTTTTAATTTAATTGTTAGCTTTTAATAAGAAAAAAGATTCTCTTGCTTGACTTTTGGCCAATATATTTAAAAAATAAATTTTCCATAAATTTACTCATTAAATTACACACAATTAATTATTTAACCTTTATCCAGAAATTTAGTATATTAAATCCCCGAATCAATTAATTGATTAGAATCATTGTCATATATGTTGTGGTATGAGGTTAAAGACGCTTTTTCAATAATCCCTTACCAACTTTATACAACGCCCCTATTTTTCTTACAAGTAAGCTTTATAAATTTCATAATTTTAAAAATTTACTTTAATTAAATCGCTTAACAATTTTAGGAAATGAAAAAACTTAGTTTTATCATCTATCATGAGAAAAATTTAAATTTTTCTTTGCATTTATTTATTTAAAACTTTTATACCTAATTCTGATGCTTTTTCTAACATCAATTCTTTTTTACGTTTTCCAATAGTAGCACTGATTCTTGCAGCTTCAGTTTCGCTGTCAAGTGCTTCTAATTCTTTCATGTTATTAACAAGAACATCTTTGTAACCAGAAGGATGTAATCCTCTAGTAGCTCTAGGAGTACGATAACCGATAGATGGCATTGCAGGTTTACCTGCTTCGTATCTTCTCATTTTACTAGTTTTTCCTCTAGGACGTCTCCATTTGGTTCCTAATTTTTTATAACGAGCATATTCTTGTCTTTTAAAATCTTTACTCATTCAAATCACCATTATAACTATTCTCTACTAGTTAAATAGATACCATCCTGGAATACTCTAGGATCTTTACCTCTAATTTTAGTAGCTTGTTCTAAGTTAGCCATAGTTTGACCGACATCTTCCTTGTTAACACCAGTAATGATTACTTCATCACCTTTAACTTGAACTTTAGCATCTCCAACGATTTTTGAAGATCTAGGATGTCTTTCTCCAATAAAGTTCTCGATAGTAACAGTTTTTTCTTTGTCTTGAACTTTCACAGACATTGGAAAGTGAGCAAATACAATTTTCATATGATAAGTGAAACCATCGGTTACACCAGTAATCATATTGTTGATGTGAGCTCTAGTAGTTCCAATCATGGATTTGTCTTTCTTTTTAGGGAAAGCGGTTTCAAGAACAACAAGATTATCTTCTTTTGCAATAGTTACATTAGGATAAGTAAATTTTCTGGAAGTTTCACCATTTGGTCCTTTTACAGTAACTTCATCTCCAATTATAACTTCAACGCCTTCAGGGATTTCAATTTCTTCCCTTATAGCTGCAGCTAATACCATATTTAATCACCTAGTACATGTAAGCCAACAAACGTCCGCCGATACCTCTTTCTTTAGCTTCCCTGTGAGTCATAATACCTTCAGGAGTAGTTACGATTAAGATACCGAAGTTCTTTGCTGGTAAATATCTTTTTTCGAATTTCTCAAATTCATCTTTCTTTACAGCATGACGAGGTTTAATTACACCACATTGATTGATGTTACCTTCCAATTCTACTTCGAATTTTCCAGCTTTGTTGTCATCTATAAATTCAAATTCACCTATATAATTCTCTTTTTGCATAGTGCTTAACACACGTCCAATTAATTTGGATGCTGGAGAAATAGTACAGTGGTCATTTACTTGACGTTCGTTATTTCTAATGTTTGTTAAAGCATCAGCAAGAGGGTCCATAAGAGTCATAATAAACACCTTTCTTAATTATATTTTTTAAATCCTATTTTAGGAGCAATTTCTCTAAAACATTGCCTGCATAAGTTGAGTCCGTATCTGCTTACAATAGCAGAGTGGTCTCCACAACGGCTACATTTTTTTGCTGCTTTTCCGTATTTTCTTGGCAATATAATCACCTTAACATATCATTTAATATCAAATTACCCTTTTGCAGGATTATTCGTAATCTTCTTCCTCTGCAATGGTAACATTGAATTTTTCTTCCATAAATTTCATAGTTTCTTCAGGAGTGATTCTATGTCTTTTTGGAATAGATTTCTTTTGGATTTTTCTTCTTTTAATTCTATAACCAGGTTTTTCAAAGGTGATAGAAAGATTCATACCAAAAATACCAATATCTGGATCATATCTCATTCCAGGAATATCAATATGTTCTCTAATACCGAAAGAAACATTACCTTGTGCATCAAATTGACTAGGTCTTAATTTGTTGTTAATACCTTCTAAAACCAATTTAATTGCATCTTCAGCTTTTTCTCCACGGAGAGTTACTTTACATGCAATAGGTTGTCTTTTTCTGATACCCCATTCTGGGTTAGTTACTTTGGAATAGGTTTTAACAGGGGTTTGACCAGTCATGTTTTCAATAAGAGTCATAGCTCTTGATAATTTTTCACCAGCTTCACCAACACCAATGTTGATGGTAGCTTTTGAAATGATAACTTCATTCATTGGATTCATTGGTTAACCTCCAATAAGTCAATAGCTGGTTCATCTTTACCGATTACAAATGCATATTCTTTTAAGGTTAAGAAAGAATCACCATTTGCCTTTTCGATAATTGCAGTATTTGGTTTTGAAGATTCGTCCACAATAACTTCTTGGATTTTACCGAGTTCACCAGTGTGTTTACCACCAGTAACAAGTACAACTACACCATCTTCAAATTTGAAGTTTTCTTTTATTTCTTGTTCAGGTATGCCAATGCATACAACATCTTGACCTGCATATGCATCTTCATCAACTAAAACGTTTCTACCATCGTGAAGGTTTAATTGGGTTTTTCCGCCTTTAATAGTAGATTTGTTTACGATTTTAGCTAATTTGTAAGTTGCATCTTCTACAGAAATTGGGTGTAAAGTTAATCTTCCTTTAGTATCTAAAAGGATTCTGTAATTTTCTTCAGTCTTAGGAATAGTTAAGACATCCATAAAACCGACAGGGAATTTATAATCTTTTACAGCTCTTCCATCAATTAAAACATTACCGGTATTGATAATTCTTTTTGCTTCTCTGGAGTTATCAGCAAGACCTAAAATGTCTCTGATAATAACGAGTAAAGGTAAAGAATCTTCAATAGCGTGTGAACCAGGAGCAGGTTTTACTGTCCAGGTGTCTTCTTTAGGATGGATAGGCCAGCTTTTAGGTGCTTTATACCTTTTAAGATGCTTTCTAGATCCCATTTTTGCCATCTTATTCCTCCATATTTAATCTTCTTTCATCTTTTAAATCAGCTTCAATAATCATCAAGTTGGATGGGTGAATTGGAAGTAATACAGCGTTTCCGTCAGGTTTGCTTAAAGTAACACCTTCAACGGTAACTTTGTATCTTTTTGCATCAATAGATTCAACTTTTCCTTCATGACCTTTAAAGTCACCACGAACAACTTGAACTTTATCTCCAACTCTTATTGGTAAAGATCTTTTACCAATGTCTGCTCTTAAATCTTTGCTTAAATTAGCACTCATGAGTTTACGACGAATGTGTAAAGGAGCAGTGTAGAGAGCTTTTCTTTGTTTTCTTGGTTGAATTGACATTTAATCACCATAAACTTAAATTAATATGCTTGCTGCACTGCCTACACTAGGCCATTTGTCAGCTGCTTCTTTAGCAACAGGTCCTCTGATTTCAGAACCTTTCAATACTCCTTCAGGAGTAATGATCACTGCAGCATTGTCTTCGAATTTTACACGAAGACCATCAGCACGTCTGTATTCTTTTTTCTGTCTTACAACAACTGCATTGACAACTTCTCTTCTCATATCAGCAGTTCCTTTTTTAACAGAAGCAACTACCATATCACCGACACCAGCTACGTCGAGTCTTCTACGAACACCTTTAAATCCTTTTACGGAAATAATTTCGATTTCACGAGCACCAGTATTGTCAACACATTGAAGTCTTGCACCAATTGGTAAAGCTTTAGTTACGCTGGATGTAGTAGGTTTCATTCTAATCATCACCTTTTACTTCAACTAATACAAAGTGTTTAGTTTTACTTAATGGTCTACATTCTGCAATTTTTACAGCGTCACCAATTTTTACATCAAGACAATCAGGTTTGTGAACGTTAATTCTTGATTTTCTTTTTTCGTATCTTTCGTATTTTCTAATGAACTTGTAGAAACTACGTTCTACAGTAATAGTCCTTTCTGCTTTATTTGTAGTAACAACTCCTTCAAGGACTTGTCCTCTAACAGATAAATTACCATGGAAAGGGCAGTTAGGATCATCACATTTAGTTTCTGGTTCCTTAACATTAAGACCAACCATTTTATCACCATTAAATTTTTTTATATCTTCTTTTTATCCTATCTTCAGGACGATTCAACAATATTTTACCATCAATTTCAACTATGGTTCCATCCGGAACCTTAAATTGAAATACAGAAACATCTTTCTGAATTAATTTCTCATTATAAATTAAATTAAAATCATTCTGATTAGAACTTAAGTCTTTATCCTGAACCTTTTCCTTCACTTCAATCCTTAAAGTCTTTTTGGTTTCATCAATGACGGTTCCTTGTAACCCTATCAAAGAGGGATTGGAACTGTCAACAACTTTAAGTTCTAACCCAATTAATTCATGATAGAATATATTTTTTGAGCTTATCATTCTAAGCCTCAGTATGTGAATTTAGGATATGATTCATGACATTAGTGTCTTCTTCTATTATTGTATTTCTTATCAGAATCTCTGATTTCAATAGTATCGGAAGAGAATCCCATTTCAGATAAAACTTCTTTAACTCTTGCCTTATGATCTCCTTGGAGTTCAATTTGACCTTTCTTAGCGGTTCCTCCACAAGCGCATTTAGCTTTAAGAGTTTTAGTAAGTTCCTTAATATCTATATCATGTTCATCTATACCTTCGACAATAGTCATAAGTTTTCCAAATCTTCTTCTGACTGTAAACACTTTTACAGATTGAACTTCTCTTGCGATTTCTTCGCAAACACAAAGTTCTTCAGGAAGACCACATACATCACAGATTTTTGACATTTAATTCTCCTTCTGTTTTTGGTTCATAATTGTAAGAACACGAGCAATAGTCCTTTTGAGTTCTCTAATTTTACCAGGGTTTTCATTAACACCTGCAGCAGCACTTTTGGAAACGTTTTTAGCGAGTTCTGCTTTGAGTTCCACCAATTTTTCTTCGATGTCCTCAATTTCCATTTCCCAAATTTCTTTACTTCTTAAAATTGCCATTTTCTCAACTCCTTAAAGATTATTCCTCTTCGGAATCTTCGGTAGCTGCTTCAAGTTCTTCGAGGTCTTCTTCAGCTTCGACTACTTCTTCAACTTCTTCAATTTCTTCTAAGTCTTCGAGGTCTTCTTCAGCTTCGACTACTTCCACTTCCTCTTCAGCCACTTCTTCTTCAACAATTTCTTCTACAGGTTCTGCAATAGGAGCAAGAATATCTACTTTATCAGGTAAAACTGCTTCAGGAGGCATGATTCTAACAACAATACCTAAAACACCAGGTTTTAAAGGTGCGGTAGCGAAACCTTCTTCTACGAATCTGGTTGCAGGTTCACCACATTTCTTAATGTAACCTTCAGTGAATTTAGCTACAGCAGATCTGGAACCTCTGATTTTACCGGAAATAGTTACTTCTACACCTTGAGCTCCAGCACCCATGATTCTGCGGATAGTGGAATATGCTACTCTTCTGAAGTGCATACCTCTTTGGAGCATATTTGCTATTTTAGAAGCCATGATTCTAGCATTCAATTCAGGTACGTCAACTTCTTTAACTTCCACTTGAGGGTTGTCCAAGTCAAATTTGGTTTTAAGACTTTGGGTAATAGCTCTTACGGTTTTTCCACCTCTACCGATTACCATACCAGGTCTTTCAGCATAAACGATTACCATAGTTCCTAAAGGAGTAACTTGGATTTCCATTCCTCCGTAACCTGCTCTTTCGAGTTCTTTTTCTAAATATTCATCAATTTTGGTTCTTCTGAGACCTTCTGTAACGAAATCTTTTTCTATCATTATTTAAGCCTCCACTAAAACTATTTGAATATGGGTAGTTGGAGTGTTGAATGGAGTTACTCTACCAAATGCTCTTGGTCTAGCTCCTCTAATGACCATACCTCTGTGGGAAGAGATATGTTCAATCTTAAGGTTTTCTACATCCATACCTTTGTATTCTGCATTTGCTTCTGCATTTTCAATAACATTTAAAATTGCTTTAGAAGCTTTTACAGGGTATCTTCCAGCAGCCCAACCTTTCATACCTTTTCTGTGACCAACATCTCTGTTGTGTCTTTTGAAAGGAACAGCTTTTTTCATTTCAATTACATCATTTAAGTATGCTTTTGCTTTAGCAACATCCATGCCTCTAATTGCACTACAAATTTCCACACAATGTTTAGGGGAAACTTTAAGGGATCTTGCCATAGCACGTGCTGTTTTGGATTCATCAGCATCTTTATTGTTATAAGCGTATTTATTTTTAGCCATGTTTTAATCTCCTTATTTAAGTGGTACAAACATAGATGATCTAGTAGCTCCCATACCTGGGTCACCATGTTGAACTCTAGCTCTGGTTGGTGCGAATTCACCAAAGAAGCATCCTAACATTTCAGGGGTGAAAGTTACTTCAACAAAGTCTCTACCATTGTAAATACCGAAAGTAGTTCCTACCATTTCAGGAATAACAATCATATCTCTACAGTGGGTCCTAACTACTACAGGTTTTCCACCTTTTTTATCTTGTTTTTGTAATTTTCTCATTTTATCCAACACAGACTGTTGTCTTGGTAAGAATCCTCTTTTTAAGGATCTTCTTTGTCTTGCTGGTAAAAGTTCAATAAATTCTTCCAAGGACATTTCTTTTAATTCTTCAATAGTATATCCTCTGTATTTAAATATTTTTCTAGCCAATGACACATCTCCTTAAATTATCTTCTTTTTCCAGTACGTTTAGCTGCAATTGAACCAACTTTTCTTCCAGGTGGTGCGTGTCTTGAAATAGTAGTAGGACGACCTGGGTGTTGTCTGTTACCTCCTCCGTGAGGGTGGTCAACAGCGTTCATTGCTACTCCTCTAACAGTCATAAACTTCTTACCTTTAGCTTTATAAGCATGCCATCTGACACCTGCTTTCAAGAAAGGTTTTTCTTTTCTTCCTCCACCCGCTACAACACCGATACTTGCACGGCATTGAGGATGGAAAGATTTTAATTCACCAGATGGTAATTCTACAACAGCTTGAGTTGCATCATGGGTAATTAAAGAAGCATAAGTTCCAGAAGATCTTACGAAACGACCTCCGTCTCCTGGAGTGTTTTCAATATTGTAAATTGGAGTACCTTCAGGGATTTCAGCTAATGGTAAAGTGTTACCGAAACTGATTGGTGCTGAAATACCGCATTCGATATCATCCTCAACTTGAATGGTTTCAGGAGCTAAAATATGTCTTTTTTCACCATTTTCGAATTTAACTAAAGCAATAGGAGCAGTTCTTGCAGGGTCGTGAATGATTTCTACAACTTTACCTTTTAAACTACCTTCTTTTTCTAAATCATCGTATGCTCTGTATTGGATTTTATCTTTGAATCTGTGAGAAGCAACACGGTGAGCAGGAGTTCCTCTTCCTCTACGTTGGTGTATTAATCGTTTTCCCATAATCAATCCTCCTTAGAATACTCCCATTTTAACAGCTACATCTTCAGCTTCGCCTTCTTCAGTGAGTTTGACATAAGCTAATTTTACACCTTTTGGAGTGATGTGAGTGTTTACTCTTGCTACTTCCTGGTCGTATAGCTGTTCAAAAGCCTTTTTGATTTGAGCTTTTGTAGATGTTCTTCTAACAACAAAAGCAAGTTCGTTGTTTTGATCAATTAAATTCATAGTTTTCTCAGTTACATGAGGTTTAACAATAATTTTATAAGGATCCATAAATATCCACCTTCTTAAACTATACCTAATAAATTCCTAAGGAATCTATTGGAATAATCCTCCTAATTTTTCAACAGCGGACTTAGTATAAACAGTTAACCTACCAGCATGAGTACCAGGTGCTAATAATTCAGCATTTAAGTTTTCTGCTGTAACGACTTCCACACCAGCGTGGTTTCTTGCACCTAAGCCAATGCCTTTGTCTTCAGCTACAACCACTAGAGGTCCTTTGCTGGATTTGTATTTACGTCCTCTTGTTTTTCCTCTACCTGCTCTTATATGTTTGCTGTTTTTAGCTTTAATGATATCATCGTAAACTCCTAATGCTTTGAAGATTTCACGAGTTTCACTAGCAGTCTTAACAGTTTCCAAATCATCTTCAACAATAATAGGAACTTGTTCGAGATTTTCAATCTTGTGACCTCTGCCAGCAACTAATTCCTCATTAGTGGTAGCTGCAACAGCAGATCTGATTGCGAATCTTCTTTCCTTATTGTTTACTTTTTCGTGATGATTCTTTTCAGCTCTTACTGGGTGAGCTTTTCTTCCACCTTTAGCTTGTGGAACGAATGCTGCTCTAGCACCGCTTTTGATTCTAGGTACCATAGCTGCACCTCTACCGGATCCCCAGGATTCTGCAGAAGTTCTTTTACCTGCCATAGGGTCATTACCCCAAGGTTGAATTCTAGCAGATTGAGCAGAAAGAACTGCTCTTTTAATAAGGTCAGGCCTGTATTCTTCACTAAAAATAGCAGGAAGTTCGATTTCTTCTTTTACTTCCCCTTGAATTGAATAAACATTAACTTTCATTTTCTAACCCCTCTATACACCTTGCTTGGAAGCAGTACTAATAAATTCAATTTGAGGAGCTGCTTCATCAGCTTTCTTAGGTCTGATAGCTTGTCTAAGAATTACTAATCTTTTAGTAGGGCCAGGGACTGAACCTTTAACTAATACATAGTCGTTTTTGACTAAACCGTATCTAATAAATCCACCATCAGGGTTAACTGCATCCACTTCGGATACATCTCCGATTTTTAAGACTTTCTTATTAAATTCAGTTCTTTTGTGGTATCCCATTTGACCTGCTTGTGCAACAGTCCACATAGTTCTTTCAGGAGACCAAGGACCAATGGAACCTACGTGTCTTCCTTTTCCACTTCTCATAGCTTTACCGTATTGAATTCTAATATTCCATCTTTTTACAACCCCTTGGACTCCTTTTCCTTTGGTGGTTGCAATAGCGTCTACATATTGTCCTTCATTAAAGATATCGCTTGCTCTGACTTCTTCACCTAATAAGTTAAGTGCATAGTTTAATTTTTCTTCAGCGGAACTTCCACCTAATGCACATTCAAAGATTTCAGGTTTTTTCTTAGGTACGCTAGCCATCTTAGGGTTAGTGTGCACTAAAACTCTAACATCTTCAGTTTTGTCTAAAGCGTCTTGTATTTTTGCAATAGCCTCAGATTTATCATAGTCTTTAGGAAGGGTAATTTTCCTAGAGAGCTCTTCATCCAAATTATCTGCAATAACTTCGGTGATAGCTTTAAGTCCATGAGCAGTTTTTTCGTATGATCTTATCCCCATGATTACAAGGGGTGGTACTTCCAAAACAGTTACAGGAGTGAAAACAGTCATACCGTGGGATGGAGAGTTTTTATCATTGTCTACAACCATAGCATGAGTCATACCTGCTTTGTAACCTGCAAGACCTAAAAGTTTTGGTTCTTCATTACTTGGCCAAGCTTTGATTCTTGGAGTTTCTTTAGCTACTCTTTTACGAGGACTAAATGCCACAGAACCTTTTCTTGGTTGGTGATGTCTTACCATTCTTTTCCTCCGTTTCTATAATTTTTTCCTATAATTAATCAGTCTAATCTATTAAAATAGATTTTTTTACAAAATTTGATTCATTAATCTCTTTCTATTTCAAGTTGTCTAATCTTAAAACAATTATTAATTAACGAATCTCAGAATAAATAGCAATATTTGCTCTTTTAGTCAAATCGCTAAAATTCTACACTGTTTAAACTTGATTATTCAGTTTATGTTAATAATTTAGCATACAGTCTCCTAAATCATATCTAGATAGGGCATACAGTCTACCTTTAAATAAAAATATCTAGATTAAGACTGTAGAGGCAAAAATTAAACAGCATATAAGCTAAATAAAGCTAGATAAACGTGAAAAACAAGCTCAAACTTGTTTATGTACTTCTCAAAGATTTATTATAAAGCTCATCTGACTTCATAACTTATTCCATGTCTTTATGGAATATCTCCTTTATGGAGCAAACTTTATAGTGTCTAATTATAAAGCAAATCCTTGAAAGCTAAAGCTGACAATAGCTAAAGCTTCGATCTATATGTTTTTTTAATGTATTTATAATATTACGTATTAACGCTACGTAAATGCGGAAGTTAATAATGAACTATTAACTTAAAGTATATTGAAAATAGCTAAAGTTGAAATTACAGCTTCTTCTGTTCTTACGGTCTCGGTTCCTTGATTTGGAATTGTATTTAACTTTATAGTTTCCCACTTGGAACTTTCCACATTTTCTGAAATAGAAGAATATGGTCCTCCGAACACGATAGCTATATGATTTGAACTTTCTACTTTAGATTTCAATTCGTCAAAAATAGTATCGATTGTATCTGCATACTTTGTAGTTTCCACCACAAAGTCGGGATTAACTAATTTTAAGCTATTTTTAAGACCTTTATTAGTAGATAATGTCTTAAATCCCCAGTAAATGTCATCTGGTTCATCAGGTGTGACTATTACCTCTTTAGCAAACTTAGTGATTTTAAATGAAAATATTTTATTCACAGTAAGTTGCTCTTTGCAAAACGCCAACTTATCCATACCTATATCTACAAAGGTACCTTTCTTGTTCCTCTTTACAGTGTATCCTTGTCTGTAATCGCCTAATTCAGCTTGACCAACAGGATGATGAGGCACTCTTAAAGGAGGCAAAATACCAACATGCCTTAATTCAGGCTTAATAGGGATTGCCTTTTTCCTAAGGTATTGTGGAGTATCCATATACTTTAGAATTTCAGCTATGAAATCTCCATCCTCTGTCTGTTCACTGTCCGGAATTGAAAGATCTTTATAAACAACGACTTCATCAACTTCAAACAAAGCTAAAGCTCTACCAATTAAGCCCACTTTTGATGTTTTTAATTTTAAGTCTTTAGTTTCTGCTAAGAATGAATTCGGTATAAAGACTGATACTTTATTGTTTTGCATATTATCAAATTTTAATTTTTAATCCATATGCAACATGATTGAACATTTAATAAAGCATTTAGTCAAAAAGAGCTAAAATACCGATTAAATCTAAAATCCGTAAAATAAGAAAAAATAAATATTCATGATTGACACGATTTAAATAGCTACAAAACATAGCCCAAGCTAAACCATAAAAAACCTATGAAAATGATTCTTTACACTGATATTTAACATTAGACAGATGTTTAATACCAATAAATCATGAAAATTAAATAAAAAATTTAAAAATTTCTTATAAATTACATAATGTAGACATATAGATTAGTAATATTTAAGTTATTTATAGTATATAAAGGTTTTGCTAAAAAAAGTATTTTCCAGATAAAAATATTAAGACTCAAAATTCTCAACCCTTAAAACAATAACTTTTACATCCCGAGACTCTTCATTATGAAAATCATAGATTTTTGGAATTGGAAACTTATATACCAATTTGTGAGTGACTTCTGCACCAAGATCCCTATAGTAATCAATTACAAACTCTTCAGTATTCTTCATATGAAATGAGTAAATGACATCAGCACTGCCAACTGCAAATTCCATAAATTTTCTATCAGCATGCCTTTTTCCCTTCTCTTGAGATCCAAAAGGTGGGTTTTGAATCAAAGTGTCAAATCTATTTAATAAACTTTCACCATTATCAATTTTGCTAAGATTGCTTTCATTTAATAAATCACTTATTGAATTAAATGAATTAATGTCTCCAACTATGAAATTTGTATTACTGACATCTACATCATATTGTTCAGATATGTTATTTTGAGTGATTTTTGCTAAAGCTATTGATTCATCGTCAATGTCAACACCTAATGAATAGCTTGCACCCATAAGTAAAGATGCACTTGCAAAGATTCCAGTTCCACATCCAAGATCCAAAACACTCATGTTGTCTATGTCACCTAAACCATATGCATTCCACACTAAATCTGCAGCAATTGTTGCAGGAGTGGAATACTGTTCAAGTCCAACTTTTGGATTTGGATGATTCGGAACATTTTCCAAAATCATTTCAAGATGTTTCTTTTTTGAAATTTTCATAAAAATCACTGATAATAAAAAAAAATATATATTATATATTATAATTTTATTATATTTTATAGATTACCAAAAATTGTCATTTTTATATCTGAAATGAAAATTATAATTTGAAAAGAATTATAATATATCAGATATAAACTAATTTTATGAAAAAAATTTATTTATTATTTGCAATTTTTATTATCCTAATTTTATTCGTTGGATTGACTAACGTTAGTGCAGTTGATAGTTCAAAATGGAAAATAGTATCTATTGAAGGTGAAGATTTTAAAATACCTCCCGAATATGAAGGGGGCGAGTTAGATAATGATAGTTATTATGAAGAAAATTCAAAATTATCTATCCGCTCTTATAAAACAGACTATCATTTATTATATAGGTTTGGAGAAGATTACACATCAAAATATTTAGAGGATGTCAAAATGGATAAGATTGAAAGTCATGACGTACTTATGTTTTTAAGTTGTTTTGAAGGCAAATATTCATTAGATATTTATTTTATGTGTGGAAATTCCACATATTACATTTCCCAAGAGGGAGATGAACTAAATGAAAATGTAAAAGAAATTATTAGGACAAGCCCAAAACAAAATTTAACTTCTCAGGAATTTTATGCAGAATTTTATAAGTTGCAAATGAAATATATGAAGTATTTGGATGACATTGAATGGGTTTCAAATGATCTTCAGCAATTTGAAAATCAGAAAAATCTTGAACGACAAGCACAAAATGACAATATGTATTGGTATTTATTCGGATATTATAGCAATAATTACTAAATATATACACTAAAAAATTTTTGAAAATATTTATATAGTCATAAATTTATGACTATTCTCTTCTTATTTAACTATTCATTTACTTATAGCCTTTAACTGATTTTATAAGTTTTTCCATATCTTCAACCAGATATCTTATTTCATCAGAATCACTATCTAAAGAACTCATATTGAGTACTAATTCATTAGTTAATTCATCTACTTTTTCAATAATCAATTTTAAGACATCTATTCTATTTTTTATTTCATATTCCACTTTTGGAGAAATATCTGTTGAGAAGTTGATGATGTTTAATGTGGATTCTGCTTGTTCATAAAATAGATTGCTGCATGATTTTAAAGTAGACATAAATTTTTCATAAGTCATTTCTGTAGGTGAAAAGCGCTTTTCAATCATGTCAATAGCTACTTTTTCTTTAACCTCATATAATTGCTTTAGATCATTCACTTGACTTTCGTATCTTTTAAGTGTTGGACTATTTGTTATTGGAGTTAATTCTATTTCCTCTTCTTTTTCAATACTAACTTTCGGTTTTAAATCTTCATTACTAATTGGAAGTTTAGTTTTATATTCTTCTGAAGTGTAATCTTTTAAGACAAAAACATATGCAGTGTAAAAAATTAAAATAGCTACAAGAATTATACAAATTATTATAAATATGTAATGGAAAATAAATCCCCATGCAATTAAAAGAGGTCCTGCAAATAAAATTACCCCAAACCAATACATAAATATTTCATTAGAATAGAGAAATTTTTTATCGTTAAAATCATTTTTTCCTCTTTTTAATCTAATTTCAGCAGCAACTTTAGATTTGTAAGCATATTTCAAAATTTCATCATCAGTTAAAATGCCTTGTTTAGGTTCTAGAATATACTCACCATCATATCTTTGGCTCACAGGAATTTCATTTCCTTCAATATCATAAACTTTTCTAGATAATCTACTTTCTTTATAAATTAAAGGAGATGTTAATCTTTTAATTTCTTTTTCCCGTAATTCTTCATCAAAAATAGCTTGTTCTGTTTTATCCATATTAACCCCTTAAAATATGTTTATATTTATATTTTTGAATTATTCATATAAACAATTTTTCATTACTCAAAAATTTTGTTTAAGAGAGTAATAAAAAATACAAAATAAATAATTTTTATAGATTCAAAAAACATTTAAAAATAATGATAAAATTTAATATTAATATTAATCATATATAATATTATAATGTTTGATAAATAATAATGATAAATAATAATCATATATTCTTTATCATGAATTTTCAAGATAATTAAAAAAAGAGGTATAACATGTTTGAAAAAGTACTTATTGCAAATAGAGGAGAAATTGCTATACGTGTTATGAGAGCATGTCGTGAATTGGACATGAAAAGTGTAGCAGTATACTCAGATGCTGATAAAACTTCTCTTTATACTAATTATGCAGATGAAAGCGTTCCTTTAGGAAACCCTTCTCCAAGCCAGTCTTATTTAAACATTGAAAAGATCATTAATGCTGCAATTGAAACTGGAGCAGATGCAATTCACCCAGGATACGGATTCTTAGCTGAAAATCCTGAACTTGGAAGACAATGTGAAAAGAATGGAATCAAACTTATTGGTCCTAAAGGAGAGCATATTGAAAAAATGGGAGATAAGATCACTTCCAAACAATTAATGAAAGATGCAGGTGTCCCTGTTATTGAAGGTACTCCTGATGGAATCACTGATGTTGAAGAGGCAAAGGAAATTGCAGAAGCAATCGGATACCCTGTAATCATCAAGGCATCAGCTGGTGGTGGAGGAATCGGTATGCGTGCAGTTTATGAAGAGGACGAACTTGTACGTGCACTTGAAGCAACCCAATCAGTAGCTTTGAAAAACTTTGGAGATGCAACCGTATTCATTGAAAAATACCTTGAGAAACCAAGACACATTGAGTTCCAGGTTTTAGCTGACGAACATGGAAACACAATCCATGTAGGAGATAGGGAATGTTCCATCCAAAGAAGACATCAAAAGCTATTGGAAGAGGCACCTTCCCCAATCATGACTGAAGAGTTAAGAGAAAGAATGGGTGAAAGTGCAGTTAAAGCCGCTGAATCCATTGGATACAACAGTGCAGGAACTGTAGAATTCTTGTATGAAAATGGAGAATACTACTTCCTTGAAATGAACACACGTATTCAAGTGGAACACCCAATCACTGAAATTGTAACTAATACTGATTTAATCAAAGAGCAAATTAAAATCGCTTGCGGTGAGGAATTGGAATACGAGCAAAAGGACATTCATATAAGCGGACATGCTATCGAATGCCGTATCAATGCTGAAAACCCACTTGCTGACTTTGCACCAAACCCTGGTAAGATTACCGGTTACAGATCACCTGGTGGACCTGGTGTACGTTTAGACAGTGGAGTGTACATGAATTATACCATTCCAACTTTCTATGACTCAATGATTTCAAAATTGGTCACAAGTGGCCGTACAAGAAATGACGCAGCAAATAGAATGAAAAGAGCATTAAGCGAATACATTATCTTAGGTGTAAAAACCACTATTCCATTCCATAAGGCAATACTCAGAAATGAGTCATTCCTTGCAGGTGACTTGCACACCCACTTTGTAGATGAGCATAAGAAATGGATTGATGCTGAAATGGAAAAAGTAATTGCAGAAGATTTGGAAAGGGTAAATCGTATGAAATCCACATTTATGCCTGGAAAGAAAATAGCTGCAATCTCTGGAGCAGTTGGAACTTACTTCAATGCTGCTCAAGCACAACAGCTTAAAAAACAAAAATAAACTGCAAAAATAAAATAAATTCTAATAAAATGAAATTTATAAAATAAAAGACTAAACTCATAAACTAAACTTATAAATTAAACTCATATTAAGTGATTATTATGAAAAAAGAAATGATAAAGCTTTTACTAAGCCATAATGTAATTTCAGAAGAGGAAGCTAAACGTTTAGACTTAATAAATGATGAGGCTATTGAAGAATCCATCAAGGAATTAGGATTCGGAAAAACTGAACACATTACAAAAGAGAAAATTTGCGAAAACCTTGAAACTGAAGAAATCGCTAAGGAAATCCTTTGTTTCAGAAAAGTGTTTTCCACTAATTCAATAGCTAAATTTTTAGCGAATCACGATGCTAAAGAAGGTACCGTATTGATTTCTGAAATTCAGACTAACGCAAGAGGAAGATTAGGAAAGAAATGGGAAGCTCCTGAAGGTGGAGTATGGATGTCCCTTATCTTAAGACCTCAAGTACCTCCTGCAAGAATTGGTTTAATCACCTTAGCAACCGGGGTAGCAATAGCTAAATCTATCAGATCTTTAGGTGTTGATGCTAGAATCAAATGGCCTAATGATGTCTTGATTCACGGCAAAAAGATATCTGGAGTATTAACTGAAGTCAATGCAACTTTCAATGAAATCGACTGGATTGTTGTAGGTATTGGAATTGACAGCAACCTCAAATTAGAGGCCTTCTCTGAAGACATCAGAATAGGTACAACCACTCTAACTGAAGAATTGCCTTCTAAAGTCGATGCAAATGAACTTATTGCAGTTTTCCTAAATGAATTTGAAAAGGTTTACCAATTATACAAAGATGGTGAAATTGAAACCATTCTTAAGGATTGGAGAGATCTTGCAGATACCATTGGAAAATACGTAAACATTACCCAAACCGGTGGAAAGATTACCCAAGGTTATGTTGTTGGAATCAACAACGAAGGTAGTTTAATCATTGAAAGACAAGACGGCACATTAGAGAAAATCGTCTCAGGTGAACTTAGAACCGTTGAATAAAATTAAAAACTATTATTTCAAATTTATTTTTTAATTGAAATAAAAAAATAGTGCTTTATTAATAATAAAGCAGACTAAAATAAAATAAAATGAAAATTACTTTTTCATTTTATTACCTCTTTTTTTTAAAAAAAAATAAAAATTAAAATTAAATAATTTAAATAGAAAAACTCTTTTTAAACTAATTTTAATAGAAAATCAATTCTTTTGATTTTTCAACATCTTGAGACAAATCCAAGAATCTATCAAAGGAATTATCTATTTGTTCATACAATTGATTTAAATCCATATCAATCACATCCTGTGTAGACAAATCAATACGGATTGTAGCAGAAGCTCCAGGCATTCCAACTGCAGGTATTGTAATGATTCCAAAGTCCTTTAATAAAATCATAGCCCATAAAAAACAGCAATCCTTTTGTGAAAGCTCTGTTTCAACATTTAACCTTTCCAATTGATTTTTTAAGGAATCTTCACTTACCATAACACCAGTTGGTGTCTTTTCAAACATTTCGTACTTTTCACTTAATAAATCATAGAACTCTTCTTTTCTGGAAATTGCTTTAACCAAGTTCTCTTCAGTGTAATTCTTGATTCCATTCACCATTGCTAAAATCAATGGAGGCTGAGCTTCAAGACCGAATTGATTAGCCTTAACCTTTATTACATCAATCAAGTCTTTTCTTCCTGCCATCAATCCTCCTCTAGGCCCAGGCATTAACTTATCTGTACTTGTAACAACCAAATCAGCTCCAATCTCAGTTGCCTTCGCTTGATTGAAAACAGCAGTTCTAAGCCTTGCACCTGAAGCGTCATCAACAAGCACAGGAATGTCCATTTCATGAGCCATATCAATGACCTTCCTAAAGAGTTCCTCATCAATGACCTTGTGATCCATTGTTGAGCCGGTCACAACAACCAATGAAGTGTTATCAGGAATAGTGAACTCATCAATGTCAATGAACTCATCATAGCTTGCACCTACAATCGCACAAGACCTTGGAATGGATGGGTGAGCTGGAAATTCTGCTAAGAAATGACTGACATGAGAACCTTTTTCAACCAATGCCAAAACACTTGCCAAGATTCCGGAACTTGTCCTGTTAACTGCCAAGACCTTTTCTCCTCCAAGATGCTCTTTTCCCACAATTTGGAGCTCGTCCTCAAAAATAGCGGGACCTACATAAGTTTCCAGAAGATCCAATTCATCATCACTTGCTATAAATCCTCCAGAAAGTCCAGTTACATCATATAAGGAATCCCTTCCATTATCGTTAATGATTTCCTTAATGATTTTCAATGCAGATTCTCTTTTCCTTACTTCATCCAATGAATTATTGACAATCATGATAAAACCTTTCAAATAACTAAAAACAATTAAAAATAATGATTAAAAATTATAAAAAAATAAAAATAATGAATTGAAAAAATTTAATAAAAAATAGGAATAATAATTCTAAAAATTAGAATTATTTGAAATTAGAATTATGCAATTAGTCTAAAAGACTTAATTCGAAATCAGAGAATGATTCAATGATAACTTTTAAATCTTTTTCACTGATGTCCATTTGGGTAAACTCTTCACCTTCAGAATAAGCGTATTCCGCGTGAACGATGTTTCCATCAGGACTAGTGTATAACATTACGAAGTCTTCTTGCTTTTCAGGATTTTTGGTAGGTAAACTGATAGTGAAAGAAAGACCTAATTGATTGAAGAATTTTTCCTTTTCCTCTTCATCCTTATTGCATTTCTTTAATTTTCTAATTCTTGACTTTAATTTTTTTTCAGCTGCTTCTGCAATATCTGCCATTATATCACCAAAATAATCGTAATTCTTAAAATAAATTAATCTGATAAAAATTAAATTAAACAATAGGTAACTAATAAATTAATTAATATAGATTATTATGATATTTAAAATAATTAGTATATAAATATTTAGTTATTGTCATTTGCATTATTATTTGAAAATAATAATAGTCATAAAGTTTAGTCATGAAAATTAATCATAAAGACTGTTTCCTTCACTGTCCATAGCTACAATCAATGGGCCAAATGAATCCACATCCAAATCCCAAATGGCTTCAGGCATACCGAGATCTAGCCAATTTACTCCTTTTATTTCATTGACCTTATCAACATACAATGCTGCACAACCACCAGTGGCTACAACATAAACTGCATTGTTTCTCTTTAGGGCTTCTCTGACAGAATCATCCATTCCACCTTTACCAATGATGATCTTTGCGCCCATATCCAATACATCCGCTTCATACGGATTCATTCTCATGGAAGTTGTTGGACCTACAGCAACCATCTTATATTTTGGTTCTGAATCATCTATGTTTTCTTCTTCCTGAATAATAGGTCCTGCATGGAACAAAACTGCTCCTTCAATATCAATTGGAGCTCCTTCTTCCAATATTCTTTTATGAGCTTGATCTCTTGCAGTCAATATTTGCCCGGAGATTGCAATTACATCTCCAGCTTTTAATTTGTTAATATCATCATCAGTAATCGGGGTTTTTAATTCTATCATGAATTCACCAAATAAATTTTATCAGATTTTGAAACCTTAAAACACATCCATAAGAATTTCAAAAACAAATAGAATAAGTTTTATATAAAAAATTTCATATAGTATATTATTTAATTTATTTATTTAGATATATAAAAATAATCTAAATCCAAATAATTTAGATTAAATTAATTTTAATTATTGAAGAGAAAGGTTGATTATTAATGTCCAGTATGAGTAATGTAGCAGGATTATCAAAATGGATTAGAACATTGCCTAATGCCAAAAGTTCAGTGCTAATGATAATTATACTAAGTTTTATTATAGGAGTTCTCCTATTTTTATTACAGCCAGTTAGTGTAGGAAACGGATTAGAAGATTTCTTCTACGGAGGGGCATTCGGTTTTGTTGTATTCGGATTGCCTGCAATCATAACCGGTTCCACTGATCAATTATGGGTAGAATCACTTAATGGAATCAACCTTAAGGCAAAGCACTCCATGTTTTTAGCATTGGTATCAATGTCCATTGCAGGAATTGTAGGTATCCTTGGAACAGCAGTGGGACTTATCTTCAATATGGATTTATTCTTCAACTCCATCCTATTCGGTTGTGTTATTGCATTTGGTTTCAATATCCTTGTTATATTGGCTACCACTAGAATAAAGCTCTTCAATTCATTTATCATTGCAATTATCCAACCATTGCTTATGATTGGAATGCTCATTATCACAAGCTTCCTGAATAATATTGATTACATATTCTCACTAGGATATATAACTACAATATTTAAAGTGCTTATAGCAAGTGTAATCTTCCTGATTGCAATTTATGCATTCATCAGTGTTGTAGAGTCTCCTATGAAAAAGAATTTAGGATTTGGAGCAATGGAAATCCTAAGTTATTTCATCTTGCACATGAATGAAGGGACAAATACAATTGAACAATTGTTTGACAATGCTGGAGAAGCTATTGATACTCTTGTAGGTGTTGCAAGCTTTAGAAGGCTTGATGGAAGCATTAAAGCATTGTTTTTAAGTCCTTGCGTTCACCCAGGGCCTCTTGGAGACATTGGAGGATCCAATATGCCAACAATATTGGCAAACAGCTTTGATGCATTTACCATGGTTGCACATGGCCCATCAACTCACGACTTCAACCCTGTATCAAGTGATGAGATTGTTAAGATAGAAGATGCTGTAAGAAAAGCTTTAGACGATATGGAATACTCTCCAAAGGCAAGTGAATTTATCAGATATTCATATAAAAAGGCAAATGTCGGAGTTCAATTCTTCAAGAATGGAACAATTATGCTTTCTACATTTGCTCCATCCGGAAGTGATGACATAGAATATGCTGTAGGGCTTGCAGCAATGATAGAAAGCCAGAAGGAATTAGGAACTGAAAACAATATCCTAGTTGACTGCCACAATTCATTCAACGAGGAAAAAGGAGGAGTTCTTCCTGGAAACCCTGAATTGTTCCAATTAATCGATACAATCAAATTAATCGAACCGTTAGACTTGGAACATGACATTAAAGTCGGATGCTACTATACAGACCTCGGTGGATTCGATAAGCATCAAGGAATTGGTGAAAGCGGTTTGAAAACCATGGTCATTGAAGTTAATGGACAAAGAACTGCTTATGTATTATTCGATTCAAACAATATGGAATTAGGATACAGAGAAACCATTTTCAATGCAGTTGAAGACCTGGATATTGATGAGATTGAAGTTATGACCACAGACACACATACTGTAAATACATTATCTGCAGGTTACAATCCAGTTGGAACCGTAGAGAAGGAAAAGATCATAGAGTTTGTGAAAATTTCAATCAATGAGGCAATTAAAGATTTGGAGCCTGTAGAAGCTGGAACAAATACTGAAAGAATCCTAAACCTTAAAACATTCGGTCCAAATAATTCCACTGAACTTATTTCCACCATCAGTTCCATCGTAGCGGTAAGTAAGATCATTGCTCCATTGACATTTATTGTAGCGATTATCTTTGTAATCATTTGGATATTCGTATTATAATTTAATAATTAATTAGAACTGTATTGGAATAAAAACAATGCAATCCTATTTATATTTATTGAGGTGAAAACATGATAACCTGCAATGTTTGCGGACATTTGAATCCTATCGGTGCATTAATATGTGAAAACTGTGGATCCGACCTTTCTGACAGCCCAGATTTAGGTGGATTCGATGATGATGAATATTATTAAAGTTTTTTAATTTAAAAAACTTTTTTCTTTTTTTAAAATTTATTAAACTTTTTTTATTAAATAAACTATTAAATT
The DNA here is from genome assembly GCF_016294135.1 of Methanobrevibacter ruminantium. NCBI lineage: Archaea > Methanobacteriati > Methanobacteriota > Methanobacteria > Methanobacteriales > Methanobacteriaceae > Methanobrevibacter > Methanobrevibacter ruminantium. The sequence continues at coordinate 19 of NZ_JAEDCO010000018.1, read as the reverse complement.
AACTATTAAATAAACTATT
>NZ_JAEDCO010000017.1 GCF_016294135.1 Methanobrevibacter ruminantium | reverse complement strand
TTACAATTAATCCAAAAAATAGGGGTTAAAAATATTTAAAAAAAAAATAAAAAAACAAACATTTTTACAATTAATCCAAAAAATAGGGGTTAAAAATATTTAAAAAAAAAATAAAAAAAGAAAATGAAAAATTACTTAAAATTATTTATTAAGTAAAATTTCCTTGATTTTATCAATGTCTGCGTCAACTTGAACAGGGTCTACACAAGCGTCAATTGCAGTGTTAGGATCTTTAAGCAAGTGTCCAGTTACAACACAAACAACTCTTTCTCCCTTGTCGATGTCACCTTGTTCGACTAATTTCTTAAGACCTGCAATGGATGCTGCAGAAGCTGGTTCAACTCCAACACCTTCAGTTCTTGCAAGTAATTTTTGAGCGTCAAGGATTTCTTCATCAGTAACGGTTTCAGCTAAACCATTGGAATCGTAAATAGCTCTTAATGCTTTAACAGCACTTACAGGAGCACCAATACGGATTGCAGTAGCAATGGTTTCCGGGTTTTCAACAGGAGTCATGTCCATGGTTTTGTCTCTAAATGCATTTGCAATAGGGCAAGCGCCTTCAGCTTGAATACCAGTCATCATCGGAACATCATCCATAAATCCAGCATTGTGGAATTCAGTGATTCCTTTCCAAATAGCTGAAATGTTTCCTGCATTACCTACAGGAAGAACGATTCTATCAGGAGATTCCCATCCTAAGTCATGTACAATTTCATAACCTATGGTTTTTTGTCCTTCTAATCTGAATGGGTTAATTGAATTCAATAAGTATAAGTGTTTTTCACGAGCAAGTTGGGTCATAGCTTCCAAAGCTTCGTCAAAGTTACCGTTGATTGAGAATACTTCTGCACCGTGGAACATAGCCTGTGCCAATTTACCGAGAGCAACCTTACCTGCTGGCAAGAATACAGCACATCTTAATCCTGCTCTAGCAGCATATGCAGCAAGGGAAGCGGAGGTGTTACCGGTTGAAGCGCAACCTACAGTATCTACACCAAGCATCATAGCTTTGGTCATACCGATGGTCATTCCTCTGTCCTTGAAACTGCCGGTAGGGTTTGATCCTTCCACTTTAACGTAAAGGTCTATTCCAAGTTCCTTACCTAATTTTTCACATCTGCAGAATGGAGTTCCTCCTTCATCTAAGGAAACTCTTTTGCTTGCATCAACAGGCAAGCATTCTTTGTATTTCCATAAGTTATCTCTTCTACCTTCAAAAGTAGATTTAGGAACATCAACTTCCACTTCTACTTCCAAGACAGATCCACATTTCTTACAGTTGTAGATAACTTCATCATCTTCGTATTCTTCTCCACAAGACACACATCTAATCATTTTATCACATTAAATTTTTGATGAAATAATAATTTTGATTAATTAAAATTATTTTTAATGATTAATTATAAAATTTAGAAAAAAATTCGATTATAATTAATATACATCATATAATTATAGTCATTATAGTATAAAAACTTATTTTAAGATTTAGTTAAGTTTCTTAAATAAATAAAAAAGTAAAAAATACTGAAAAAAATTAAAAAAAGTAAAAAGAGTGAGAGTTAAAGAAGTGAAAAAAGAATTAAAAAAATAAAACTGATTAGCCCATGCTTAAACCGAAGAAAGGCAATAGCTTACCTGCAAGAGGCACAGTTATATTCGCTTCAATGAATGCTGCAATAATCAATAGGATTACAGCAAGGCATAAGAATATAAAAGACTCCTTTATCTTGTTTTGATTCATTTTAAATGATGCATAACACCTTTGCTTGAAAGTGATCTTCACATCTGAAAAATACGGGTCGAAAATATCCAAATATGAATAGTCTGGAGACCTTAGGTTCCATATGAAATGAAGTACAAATGAAAGGAGTACAAAACCACCTGTAGTAGCTATAATGATTGCTGGAATTTCAAATATTCCATGAGGCACAGTCAATGCCAAGTAAGCGTAAATATTGAAATCTGCACCAAAATAACCTATGAACATACCGTTATTCGCTAAAATAAGAGCTCCTAACACTCCACCTAAAGCTCCAAGAGCATATAGCATAATAGCTACAGTCACATTATTTGTGAAGATGGACTGGGTTGTTAAGGTAATTACACCTTCATCTACCTGCTTCTGAAAATTATCCACCATAGGTTGGATGTACTCAGAAATACTATCTGCATAAAAATAACCGAAGAGAAGTGGAATCACAAACAATAATGTTGAAAACAATAATAGCCATTTATTATTTGAAAATGCTGCTTTTGTCTCTTCCTTAGCTATTTCTAAATAATGTTTAATATCCATAAAAACACCTTAAGATGTTAATTTAATAAACTAATTTTTAAATTGATTTTTAGACTGATTTCTAAACTGATTTCTAATGAATATCTATTTTTACTAATTGGCCTAATCAAACAATGATTCGGCAATCTCAACAGATTCCTCTTGCTTAACCTTTAAGTCTTCAAAGAAATCTTTCATAAGTTCTGCTGCATGAACCTTACAATGTCCACACATGAGCTCACCATTTACACATTCCTCACGAATCTTTTCAAGCTCCTTGTCATCATCAACCAAATGGTAAACAAGCATTTCATAGATTACACATTCATCAGGCCTTCCACCTAACTCCTTTTGCTCGTCAAGAGTTTCTCTTCCACCGGTTTTAGAGGATTTGACCTTTTTCTCAGCTTGTTTAGGAGTTTCATTCAAGTAGATTGCAGTGTTTGGCTTGCTGCTTGACATCTTGTCTCCAGTAAGTCCAGTCAAGAACCTATGATAAGTGGAAGCAGGAGCTAAAAACCCATATTCCTCATTCATTTTAGCCGCAATGTCTCTTGTTAACCTTAAATGAGGGTCTTGGTCCACACCTACAGGAACAACAACCTGTTTTGGCCCACCAAATTCCTCAGTTTGTGGAAGCAAAATGTCTGCAACCTGAGCTAAAGGAACATATAAATGTGCAATGTTAGTGCTTGCATTAAATCCGTAAATTGCATGCATATTATTGAAATTGACCCTTTTTGCAATCTTGAATGTCAAGTCATTCAAGGTCTTGTTTTGGGACTGGAGATATACATTAACATTATCTGCAGTTAAGTCAAGCCCTAAGGCAATGTAATTTGCCAAATACTCATTGATAGCTATTTCCTTTGCCTTTTCAAAACTGATTCCCCTTGCAGCATATGATTCCATATCTGCAATAGATAAGGATAATGAAGCGCCTTTTTCAAAATACCATTTCAATTGGTCAATGACCATCTTATGGCCAATATGCATCTGGCCACTTGGCATCATTCCAGTCATTACAGCAAAGTCCTTCTTGCCATTAATTAATGGAACCAATTTATCAAAGTCCCTATGACCAAAAATAACTCCTCTTTTCATCAATCTTGCAGGATCTTCAATCTTCCCTAAAAGTTCTGAAAAGTCTTTTATACCAAACTGATTAACTAATTTATCATAATCTACTATAGATGAACCCCATGGATCAATCAAAAAATCACCTTAAATATAATATCTTTGTTTAAATTGAATAATTAGATAATAATTATCATATTTTTTATTATAAGTATTTAAATAATTACATGTATTTTTAATTAAAATTATTTAAAATTTTTAGTGAAAAATTTATAATAATTATTGCATTAATTTAGTTTTAATTCTAAGTTTTAATTTAATATTAATTATAATTAATATGCTATTAATTAAATATGATTTACAAGTTAATAAAAATAACTAATAAAAAATTAAAAAAATATTAAAAGAATATTAAAAATAATTCTTAAGAAAAAATAAAAATGAAAATAATGAAATTAATAAAAAATAGTTATGGACGAGTCCACTCTATGTTATAATAGGTAACGTCCAAATCGTCATCAACGACTGCAAGCAACAGTTTCTTGTTTACACCGTGGGAAACTCTCACATAGCTTGCAAAGTCCAATACATTAACCTCATTTGTTTCATACAATACCTTAACCAAGAAGTCAGAGTGTGCATGACCTGGACCGGTGCCCCTTTCATAAAGTCTGAATTCAGATCCGTACTTAAATCCTGTCTTGATAATGTAACCTCTGTTTTTCAAATCCCTATAAACAAGGTATTTGCCGTAAATCTCATCTTCTTTTATTAAATCAATGATATAATTAACATCACATTTCTTGTCATTTTCATAAATGTCCAAACGACCGCTTTCCATCAAGTAGCATGCCTCAATTATGGAAAGCTCTAAGCAATCCTCGGACAATTTACCGAATTGGCTTTTTTGATTAAGGGAAACCGCTCTTTGGTTGCCCTCTTCAATTTTTATGGTTACAATACCTTCACATAAATCTCCACGCATCTAAACACCTAATAAAAATCTGTAATAAATGAAATAAGAAAAATTAAAAAAAGTTTGATAAAAAATTTAATAATCCAAAATTATAATCAGAACCAATTCTTTATCAAATTATAAATTTGAGCTAATTGTTAATAGCTAGAAAGTTTTTACGAATATGTTATTTGCCAAATCCCTTGAAACTTCTATTTGGGAATCATCTATAAAAACATTATAATTTGAATCTACAGAATCAGATATTCTGATTTTAGATCCTATAGCAATTCCAGCATCCATTGCATCGGATAATGATGAGTCGCCTCCTCTTATAAAGAGGACTTCACCTTCTTCTCCAGAGCCCAATTGGGAAATGGACAATAAATTGAATTCCCTAATACCAATGTCTTCTATGTCACTTTGATTATTTATGCAGTCATCACAGTTAGCAAAGTCAAAGTCACATGCAGGAATCAAATGGTTATCAGGACATGTATCAGGATGTTCTAGCATATGGCAAATAGCTCTTTCAGCCTCATCAGACAAGGAATGTTCCATTTCACAAGCTTGAGCATGAAGGTTTTCATCCTTGATTTTCAAGACATCCTTGAGGAATCTTTCAAGAATTCTATGTTTACGTGTAATCTTTTGAGCTATCTTGCTACCTTCATCAGTTAAAGAAGCCCCTTTGTATGGAACATAATCGATATAACCTATATCTTCAAGTTTTTTAAGCATTTGGGTAACACTACCTGGCGCAATACCTAACTCTCTTGATAAAGTTGTTGTAGACACATGGGAGTCTTTACTTCCGAACTTGTAAAGAACTTCCAAATACTCTTCAATATTCTCACTAATTTCTTTAGCCATGTAGAACCTCCGCGATTTATTTAATTAAATTTCCATTTTTAGTTAATGAATTCATTTTAAAATTATTTAAATTAATTTTTATTAATTAAAAATTATCTAATCATCATATAAGACAATCTTATATGATTTTATACATATAATAATATTTTATATAAAAAGTATATAAAGTTTTGGATAACCTAAAATTTTATAACAAAGCTACTAAAAATTAAAAAAAACTATTTGAAAAAATAATTAAAAAATTGTAAAAATAGTAAAAAATTGTAAATAGTAAAAATAGTTAAAAATAGTTAAAAAAAGTTAAAAAAAGGTAATATGAAAAAATAAAAAGTTAGGTTAAAATGGAATAGACCTATAAATACGTAGTTTCCTATAAGATTTTGTATTCCAGTTTTTAATATGGCCTAAACTGTTTCTATAGCTTGTTCCATCTGCAGAATACCATCTTCCATTAACATATATCTGAGCCCAGACATGACCTGTTGCCAAACCAGAGCCAAATTTACATCCCTTCGCATGAGTATATCTTGCTGGAATCTTAGAGGCTCTGCATAGAGCCACGATTAAATTGGCATGATCGCAGCAATTTCCTCTTTTAGTTCTTAATGTTTTTGCAGCTCCTTTTTTGGAATTTGCATAGTAACTGTATCCTAAATTATTCCTAACATAATTATAGATTGCAGTTGCCTTTTCCAATTTAGTGGAATACTTACTTGTAATCTTTTTAGATAATTTTCTAATGGCTTTAGTTATTTTCGCATATCCCCCACCATAGAGATACTTTCTTACAGAAAGCTTAGTGTTCTGATTCAAACCTTTTTTAAACTGACCTGAAGAATCTATGATTTCCAAGTAAGAGGAATTGCTTGATGGTCCGTAAACTCCATTGTTATCATAAGAGAAATTTACCGCATACCTATTTCTTGGAAGTTTAAGCTTTAAATAAGCTATTCCTTTATCATTTGTGGTTCTTGTATAAGTTTTTCCACCAATTGTGAACTTGACCTTTTCTTCTTTAAGATTTTTCCATCAATCCCTTTAATAAAATTTTAAAACATTTTCCTTTAAGAATAGTGTAAATTAAAGGTTTTGTATAAGTTTTCTTATATACTGGCAAGTTCATGGAAAATGAAGATTCAAGATAAAAATCCTCACCATCAAAAGTACAATTGAAATTAACAGATTTTCTTATCAGAAGGCATTCTTATATAAACCTGTCCTTTTGAATCAGTGGTTTTAATGTATTTTACACCATCTAAATAAATTATTAATTTTTTATTTGATAGGACATCCCCATTGGAGGAGACGAGTTTGATGGTAAAATCAGAAGATCTGTAGGCATAATTCTTTAGAGTTTTTATTATAGTATTCTCATAGAAAATTACATTAGAATAAACTGATTCCGCAGGATTATAATTCAAATCACCATCATATGATACTTGGATATTATGAATGCCTCCAATGCTTAAATCCAAAGGCAGAATAGCCATACCTTCATCATCAGTAAAGCCAGTTTCATAAATAAAAGTCCCCTTAGGTGTCTCGATTCTGAAATTAACCAATGCTTGACTTACAGGATTATTGTCCTCATCCAATAGCTTCACATAATAATTTTCAATTCCATATATTTCCCAATCATCTTGAGAAATGATTTCAAGGGTTGTATTCTTTAAAACAGGTTCTTCATCATCATTATCTGTACCATCATCTGAAACAGAATTATCAGGATAAACATTCTCATTTAAGTTTCCATCAAAATTCTCATCTGAACCATCATCAAAATTAGTATTTAAACATTCTTCCAGACATTTATCCGGCCCTTCACTTAAAGAATCATTTAAAGGTACATTTTCACTTATAGAAAATTCATTAGCATTGACAAAATCCAAATTTTCATCATCTATACTGTCAGCTGAAACTGTAGATATAGATAATATGAATTCAAAAGCAATGCTGATAAAGTAAATTTATAATAAATAGTTACACCAACCGAAAAAATACTTGAAAAATTAAAAATTATGATTTTAAAATTATTTTAAAATTGTTTTTAAAAATAATGAAGTAATTTGAATCAATTACGAAAAATATAAGACATAAAAGTTTTTTAAAATAAATGTTTGAATTAATAATTTTTACTAATTAATTACATTATTATGTTATTAATTCATAATATAAAAAATTAATCAAAATAATAAAATTTATAGAATTAAAAATTTTGTTAAAAAAAGTTGATTGAAATCAAATGAAAAAATTAAATAAACAAAATAAGATACTAAAAAAAAATATTATATAAAAAATAGTTTGTTAAAAAAAGAATTAATTAAAAATAAAAAAAGAAAAAATTTGGATAAGAGGAAATCCTCTTATATCCATTTTAAATACTTTAATACTAGAATGGTACAGCAGCATATCTATTCAAATTGCTATATGAATTAGTGTTCCAATTTTGGATATTACCTAATTTATTTCTCACACTTGTAGCATCAGCAGCATACCAAACACCATTTACGAGAATTTGAGCCCATACGTGTCCGGTTACTAAACCACTTGAGAATCTACAGCCTTTTGCATGAGCATATCTTGCTTCAATGCCTGAAGCTCTGCACAATGCAACAACTAAACTTGCCTGATCCACACAATTTCCTGAACCCACACTTAAGGTACCTGAAGCACCATGTTTAGAGTTTGCATAATAACTATAATCAATTTCATCTCTGACATAATTATAGATTGCTTGAGCTTTTGCCTCATCAGTTTTTAAACCTTTAGTCAATTGACTTGCTAAATTACTGATTGAACTTGTAATAGCTGATTGGCCAGTGCCAACCAAATATTTGGCAAGATCTGATTCTGTATTTTTCTCATTTAAACCTGCTTTGAATTGACTTGAATTATAAGGTATTTTAGATGAGATGTTAATTGGAGGAACTGTAATTCCTTTGAATACAGAACTTTCGAAAGTACAGTAATTAGGCAAATTCTTATGAGATTTGTGGAAATCTAAAATCTTAGCAAATGAATAAGTATATAAATCAAATTCAGCATTACCTAAAGATTTACCAGAACTACTATAAACCTTAGCGTAAACAGGGGGAACCTTATTAGATTCCGCAAATGATATTACTCTTTTTGCTAAATCAACATATTGTGCTTTATAAACTGTAGCGTCCATGGAATCCCCTTCAGAATTAGAATTGGAGATTCCAGTTGGAAGAGCAATATAATTTGTGTTACCAGCATTAATATTATAGACAGCTTTAGTCATTAGATATGAGAATTGTGAAATACTTAATTTTTTATTTGCAACTGTAACGGTACTAGGCAACGCATCATGAGAGTTAACATAATTCTTCACATTAGTAGCTGCAGTTTCGATTTCACTTATGGAAAATCTATTTGTATCTTTTACAGTTACTGTATTTGATAACTTAGATGATTCATAAATGGAAGATCCTGCATAAGATGAAACCACTGAATAGGTTCCCTGATTTAAATCAATCTTTAAGGAAGCCACTCCTTTGGAGTTAGTGGTTTGAGTGTATGTTTTTCCAGATAATGTAAATGTAATCTTCTGATTAGCTAAACCATTACCTGCGTTATCCACTAATGTTACAGAATATGCATCACCTTTATTTACACTGTTTGAACTAGCTTTTATGGAAGTGGATTTCTTAAGAGGAGCATATACAGAACTTTCAAAAGTACAATAATTAGGCAAATTATTATGAGATTTATGGAAATCTAAAATCTTAGCAAATGCAAATGTATACAAATTGAAATTTGCATTTCCTGCCTTATTGGAACCGTCTTTGACAGACAAGTAATTGGAAGGTACTTTTTTAGATTCTATATTAGAAACTGATCTTTTTGCTAAATCCACATACTGAGCTTTGTAAACAGTTGATTTCAATGAATACGCAGAAGAAGCCCCATTAGAAATACCGCTTAAAAGAACTATATCCTTTTTATTGTTAGAATTGAGATTGGATACTGCCTTTGATGATAAATAGGTAAACTCAGATATCTTAAGAGTTTTAGAACCTACTTTCACAGTATTAGGCAATCTTTTATTCTTTAAAACATAATTCTTAACATTAGTAGCTGCATTTTCTATCTCCTTAACAGTGAAAGCATTAGGATTATCCAATACAGTTAAAGTAACGGAATTCTTAGCGGATTTGTAAACTTTTGAACCAGCATAAGAACAGACCATAGGATACTTGCCTGCTTTCAAGTTTATTTGAAGATAGGTGGAACCTTTAGAGTCTGTTGTCAATGTATAAGTTTTACCATTGATAGCATAACTTAACTTTTGACCGCTTAAAGCTTTACCATTGCCATCAGTTAATGTAAGCTTATAATTATTACCTCTAGTAATGGTATTTGAACTTCCTTTAAGAATTGTTGCTTTTAAACTGCTTGCTTGATTAAATGCTGAACTTTCAAAAGTACAATAATTAGGCAAATAATTTTTAGACTTATGGAAATCTAAAATTTTTGCAAAAGCAAAGGTATACAAATTGAAATTTGCATTTCCTACAGACTTCTTAGAAGCGTCCTTAACAAGAACTTCAGTAGGAGGTACCTTTTTAGAACCAATGAAAGAAACTACATTTTTTGCTAAGTCAAGATATTGTGCTTTATAAACAGTAGTTTTTAGTGAAGCAGAAGAAGATTTGCCATCTGAAATACCTGATAAAAGTATTACATCACCTTTCTTATTTGAATTCAAATTTGATATCAATTGGGATGAAAGATAAGAAAACTCAGATATCTTAAGAGTTTTAGAACCTACTTTCACAGTATTAGGCAATCTTTTATTCTTTAAGACAAAATTCTCAACATTGCTAGCTGCATCTTCAATCTCCTTAACAGTGAATGCATTAGGATTTTTCAATACAGATAAAGTCACAGATAATCTTGAAGAATCATAAGCACCAGATCCCCCATAAGAACAGACCATAGTGTATTTACCTTCCTTCAAGTTTATTTGAATATAAGTGGAACCTTTAGAGTCTGTTGTCAATGTATAAGTTTTACCATTGATATTGTAACTCAATTTTTGACCACTTAATACTTTACCCTTGCTATCAGTCAAGGTAAGTGTATAATAATTACCTCTGTAAATGGAACTTGAACTTCCCTTGAGAGTGGTTTTAACTTTAGCATTAGCTTCTAAAACAGCACTATCAGATTGTGAGGAAGCCCCAAGAACAGCCTTATTATTTGCAATGTTAGAATTATGTTCCGAATCAGAATCTTCTACAGTATTATCAGTATTTAAAACTTCATTTTCTGAATTTACATTACTTGAACCAGCATTTTCAGATTCCAAATTATTTGAATTTGAATCACTAGCAACATAATCAGAGCCACTAGAAACGCTAGCACCAGATAAGTCATTTGAATCATCTATAGAAGATGAATCATCAATATCCATAGCGGAAACTGATGTGATCAAACAAAATCCCATAAGTAAAACCGCTAAAAGTAATGTGAGATTCTTAACTGAAATCATTTCACCTCACATTTTAGAGCAACCCTAAAATTATAGTTTTACAAGTATAATTTTCACATTGAATTTTTAAAAAATATTATGGAAAAATATTTATTTTTCCCAAACTCAATGTTTATCATTTAACTTTTTCAAGCAAACAATAAAGACCACCCTAAACATTTCTTAACTTGACAATTTTGCTTTAAAAACAAAAAAATCAAATTAGATTAATATTTACTTTTAATCTCTTATTATATAAACCTTACTAAAAAAAATCATTGAAAATAAGAATTTTCCATAGTTTATAGATAAAAATAAAAAGAATTTAAGATTAATTTTATAATTCAAATATGGTTAACTATACAGTATTGATATAAAGAATAAATATTCAGTTAAAAGCAAAAATAAGTGATAATAATTAAAAAAATTAAAAAATACTTAACAAGTCTTTAAATAATGAATAAATACTTAAAATTACTTATTTTAATCAAATTTTAAATAATTTGACTTAAATAAATAGAAAATAAAATAATTACCTTTATTTAACTTAAAAAAGAATTACAAACTACTAAACATATTTGATATAAAAGAAAATAATATTATCATTTTTAAAATAGTATTAAAATAAGTATTAAATTAAAAAAATACTTCTTAAAAAGTAAATTTTAGATAAATAAGCAATTTTAATTAAGTAATATTCAAAAAAGAAGTATTTAAAGTCAAAATAAGAAAATAAAGAAAATTTTTAAAAAATTGCTAAAAAAATTATAAAAAATAATTAAAACTTGTAAAAAAATAGTTGAGATTTTTTTATCAAAAAATGATATTTACTCCCAACCACTAGAAAAAATTTTGGTCCAGTTTTTGCGCTCCGAAGGAGCGGAAAAGCTGGGCTACATCATAGGAGGCATTCCACCCATTCCACCCATACCAGGAGCAGGAGGCATACCACTGTGATCTAAGTTTTCATCGGGGTCGACTTTTTGAAGTGCACCAGCTGCTGCAACCAAATCGTCAATACGCAAGATCATTTCACAAGCTTCTTGAGCTGCTTGAATAGCTTGCTTTTTGACTCTTTGCGGCTCAACAACACCAGCTTCTTTCATATCTACAACTTTACCTTCAAATACATCCAATCCCATATTTATGTTATCTTCATGAGCTGCTCTAAGTTCCACTAATAAGTCAATGGTGTTTAAACCTGCATTTTCAGATAAGGTTCTTGGTACGATTTCCAAAGCGTCTGCAAATGCATTTACAGCTATTTGCTCTCTTCCGCTGATTGTATTGGCGTAGGTTCTGAGTTGTCTTGCAATTTCAATTTCAGGAGCTCCTCCACCATATACTACTTTCCCATCTTCAACAGTAGCTGCAACTACACCTAATGCATCTTCCATAGCCCTTTCGATTTCAGAGGAAACGTGTCTGGTACTTCCACGGATTAAAATGGAACTTGCTTTAGGGTCTTCACATTCTTCAATGAAGGTAATGATTTGGTCAAAGACCTTTTCTTGGTGTATGTAACCTGCCTTACCTAATACTTCAGGAGTCAAGTCTTCAATATTGGTAATGAGTTCAGCACCGGTAGCTTTCATGATTCTTTTTACGTCAGTGTTTTTAACTCTCTTGAAAGCCATGATTCCAGCTTTGGATAAGTGATGTTGCACTACATCATCAATACCTTTTTGACAGAACAATACATTACATCCTGAATCGATAATCTTATCAGCAATTTCCTTCAAGGTTTCCTGTTCACTGTCAAGGAAAGCCTGCATTTGCAATGGGTCAGTGAAGTCAACTTTAGCGTTTTCCAAATCTTTCAATTCTAAAGGATATTTCATTAAAGCGATTTTAGCATCATGCATTTCTTCAGGCATAGCTTCATTAGCTCTACCTTGGTCAATATAGATACCGTCAACAATTAAGGAGTCCTCTACACTTCCACCATTGATTCTGTGGATTTTAATGAGTGATTTGTCTAATTTTTCTCCTTCTTCAACTTTCAATGCAGCTTGAACAAGCAAGTCTGCAAGTTCATCTTTAGCATAATCTGAACCTTTACCTGTCATTGCGGTTTTTGCAATTCCAAATAATGTGTCTGGGTCTCTTGCATCGGTTGAAATGCTATATAAGATTTCCATTGCTTTTGCAACTGCTAATCTGTATCCAATGAGAATGGTTGGGATTGCAGTTCCATCTTCATATAATTCCATTGCTTTCTTAAGCAATTCACCAGCAATGATTACAACTGTAGTGGTTCCGTCTCCAACTACATTTTCTTGTTTTCTTGCAATTTCCACAAGCATTTTTGCGGCAGGGTGTGCAATATCCATTTCCTGTAAAATAGTTGCTCCATCATTGGTTACAACCACATCACCCATTTTCTTATCCACTAACATTTTATCCATTCCTTTTGGACCGAGAGTGGTTCTTACAATGCTTGCTAAAATTTGACTTGCAAAAATATTCATTCTTAAAGCTTGATTTCCTTGAAATCTTTCAGTATCATCACGTAAAATATACCTAGGTTGATTAATTTGTGCCATAATAATCTCCTTAATTTTAATCAGTGTTATTTTTAAATAAGATAATTTATTAGTAATTATAAAGATTAATTACAAGAATTAATTATAAGAATTCATAATAAAAATTAAATTATATTTAATTAATATTAAATTATCCATATAGTTATACATAGGTTTGCCTTACTATAAAAAAGTTTTGTTTATAAGGGATTATTAAGAATTTTAAAAAAAGAAAATATTGAAATAAAAACAGAACATTTAACAAGTGAATTTATTAAATTATTAATTAATTGTTGAAAATCAAAAAAAGGAGATGCCATCATGTCAAGTATTGTAATTTATTTTTCTAGAAGTGGTGAAAACTACTTTGGTGGAGAACTTAAAAACATTGAAAAAGGAAACACAGAAGTGATTGCAGAATACATTCAGGAATTGGATAATGCAGACTTATTCAAAGTTGAACCTGCAGATGAATATCCTGATGATTACATGAAATGCATTGATGTTGCTAAAAAGGAACAGCAATCAGATGCAAGACCTGAAATCAAGGAAACCTTAGATAGCATAGATGCATATGACACTGTATATATCGGTTTTCCAAACTGGTGGGGAACATTGCCAATGCCTATGTTTACCCAATTGGAGCAATTGGATTTTAAAGGAAAAACAGTTAAGCCTTTTGTAACCCATGAAGGTTCCGATTTCGGTTCATCACAAAAAGACTTGAAAAAATTGTGCGAAGGAGCTCTAATCAAAAAAGGATTATCAATTCCTGGTGCTAATGTATATGATTCAAAAGATGCTGTAAAATCATGGATTAATGAATAAATTAATCCTTTATCTTTTTTAGATTTTTTCTTACTTTTTTATTTTTAATTCTAATTTTTATTATAATTTAATTCTTAAATTTTAAACTCTTTTTACTATAAGAAATAAAATGCCATTTTGAAATTATTTTTCCAAAACAGCAATATAATCCATTCTGTTTCTTATAAATGGAATCCAAGTAAATAGCTTAGTGAATGGCTTATATACATTCATCCCATCAAAAAGATTTACATCCTTTACCCATTTGAAGTTGGAATTCAATTTTAAAAGCTCATGACCTTCTTGAACCCCCCAAATGAATTTGGCATCCATTTCCTCTACTGATTTCTCCTTAACATTCTTTACTGAAACCGGAGGCATTATTTCAGTGAATACAGTGCATGACTTGAAATTTTCATCAATTATGTCCAGAATCCTCTTATTGTCATCTTCAGTAAGATACATTGACAATCCCTCAATTATGAACAAAACATCATCACTTTCTTCTATTTCACTGACCCATGATGGATCCATCGCTGAATATGCCAATGTCTTTACCCTACTGCTGTCCTTAATATAATTCAGTCTGAACCTTGCTGAATTTTCCAAATCAACATTATACCATTTGATTATTCCATTGTCCAATCGATTGTATCTGGTGTCCATTCCAGAAGCAATATTCACTACTGTGCATCTGGGATGTGAGCGGATATATTTTGAAACCATATCATCCAAGACGATAGTTCTTGAAATCACTCCCCATTGCATTTGATAGTCCTTATCTGCTATGGAAAAGTCATAATCAATTTCAGAAATTACATCTATTGCCTTAAAGTCAAAAAATTTGTGATTTTTCTTTTGGGAATGCTTGGCTTTAGTGTATAAAGTCAAAAGCATTGTTTTTTCTACACCTTCTAAATTCATGGTTATACCTCAATTTTTTAATTAATTAATTAATTGTTTATTTTAATAGTATTTAAAGTTTAGGTATACCTAAAATAGAATGTAGATATAAAAATTAAGTTATTGAGATTTTAAGAAAAATTATTTTATTTGAATGAGAAAAATTAAGTTATAAGATTTTAAGAAAAATTATTTTATTTGAATGAGAAAAATTAAGTTATAAGATTTTAAGAAAAATTATTTTATTTGAATGAGAAAAAAGTTAAAAAAATGGTTTAAAATAAAGATAATATGAAAAATGGAAAAAAATCAATTCAATTTATTTCCACAGAATGTACAAAAGTTATTTCCCTTTTTCACCTTAGAACCACAGGAAGAGCATATTGATTCACTTTCCAATCTGTTTCCACAGTTCATGCAGAAGGAATCCTCTTTCTTAACCCTTGCACCACATGATGGACATTTAAGCTCTTCCAAGTTAAATCCACAGGACATGCAGAATTTAGCATTAGAATCTACTTGCCTATTGCAATTAGGGCAAGTCTTGTAGTCATTCGGAACTATGAATCCAGTGCTTATATTACCTGAATTACCTCTTGATTTGACGCCGGTTAAGGCTGAAGCTTGAGGTACCGTTTCCATATTTGTTTGAGCAATGATATCTCCCAAACTAATGGTGGAATCCTTATTATTATCTCCAAGATCTTGAGGTATCTGAGTTCCATTTGTTTCAACATATGGATTGTATTCATCCTTTGGTTTAGGTGTTTCAGATAGGATGGGTCTGCTATAGAAATCATCGGTGTTGATGATCTCCTCTTCAGTTTCAATCATCACTGCAATTCTTTTGTCATCTGCAGGGTGTGTTGAAAAGAAATCAAATCCTCTTGCGTTGGATCCAGTAAACTCCATCCAAAATTTGGGAACGTGACTAATGTCATATCCAGCCAAATGGGCTATCAACATCCCCAATTTATCAGCTTCGTATTCCTGATCCCTTCCCCAAGGCTGCATCAGGAAATATTCGGAACCTACATTCACAACATTTGTCGCGGCTCTGGCCATGCTTCCAATTTCGCCCATTCCGAAAAGATCCAATGCAAAACTACCTAACCAAGCTGCTGAAGCAAGCCCTTCCTTGGTCTGACGGGCACTTATCTTTGTTCTGCTATGGTCAAGCAATGCATGAGCCATCTCATGAGCTAAAATAAATGCTAACCTCTCTTCTGTATTTGCAACTGATAGAATTCCAGAGTAAACTGTAATCTTTCCACCTGCATGACAGGTGGCATTGATGCAGTCATTTGCAATTAAGTGAACTTCCCATTCATAGTAGCCGTCAACATAATCATATCTGCCAATCTTATATAGGAATTCCTCAACGGTACGGATTAGCTTTGTTGCAATTTGAATAGTCAGTTGACCTTGCGGACTTTCATCCAATATCTGATATTTGCTCAGTTCCTGATAATAATAGCCAAATATTTCCTTTAGGAACTTGTCATCATCCACCGTATCGTAATGCTCTTTACCTGTAAACGGATTTATCGGACTTCGGTCATCTTTTTTAATCATGACCCCCCCCATAAATTAAATTTTTTTAAAAAAACCTTCGCAACATTTGAAATAAACAGCAATGAAAAAAAAGAAAAGAAGAGATTAATCTTCAAATTCAACTGATTTTGCCATTTCCTTTAATATGTCCAAGTCTACCTTTGAGCTTGATACCTCCACCGCCTTATTGTCTGAAAATACATAAACGCTATTTTCACCATAAACAGTTTCAGCGATAGTGAGGTTACCTTCTTCAGTTAAATTGCCATCATTAAGACCGATCATTTCGGAAATATGTTCCTTAACTGCATCCATATCATCAGATTCCACATAGTTTACTGCAATATCCTTATTATAATCTTTAAATGAAACTGTGGAATATGATTCGTTTCCCTCTTCATTAATTTTTTCAAATTCTGATTTTTTAGGAATGTCCATTTTAAATAGATTATCAAAGGCATCAGATTCAGTGAATAACTTATCACTGTCTTCATCAACAGTTTCATTAGATTTTAATTGTGCGCTTTCAGCAATTGCTTTCCCTTCATTCAAATCCTTATCTTTAATGACATATAATTCATCAACAGAATACTTGGCAACAATATAATCATTACCTGCTTGATAAACTTTTAAGCCATCCTCATCTTCGATAAGGTCATAATTGCCGAAATAGGTTTTTGAAAAATCTTCAAAGTCTGTTACCCTTGCCTCTTTAAACTCATCTCCATAGAAGTGAGAAATTGACACGCCATTTCCATTACTGGAACCAGGGTATGGTGCATTGAACCAATGCCAATTATCTCCCGGCACATTCAAAGTATAACCTCCAAAATCATAAGGTTTCAATTCCTCAGCAGACACTGATGAAATCAACATTCCAAATACCATTATCATCAATAAAATTCCAAAAATCCTTTTCATTTCATTCTCTCCTAAAAATAATTAAAAAATTATTCTTTTTTAAAAAAGATAATTTTTTTAGAAATTTATTTTAATCATTTTAAAAAAGATAATTTTTGTTTAAGAAATTAGTTTTAATCTTTTAAATATCCTCTAGAAATTTAAGGAAATCTCATCAGGAACATTTACTCCATTGTTGATTGCTTCTGCTGATTTATAAGCGTCATATAATCCATAAATCCATATGAGCAAGTATAAAATTGCACCGATTAAAATCACATATAATATAACGGAGACAATAGCTCCAACGACGAGGATGATTCCCTTTTTAGAATGCCCATTATAAAATTGTCCCAAACCTGGGAAAAGGAAAGACAATATCAAAGCGAAAAATGGGCTTTTTTGCTCAGATGCCCCTGCAACCCTGACTCCGCATTTAGGGCAAATTTCTGCCTTGACATCAATCTTTGCACCACAGTTGGAACAAAATTTGGTGTTTTGACTTGGAACCGGTTGAATCTCTTCTTTCACTACTGCAGATTTGTCCACCTTTGTTCCACAATTTGGACAGAAATCAGCTGTTTGCTCCAGTTCACCACCACATTCACTGCATTTTATCATCTTATCCCTCTTACATCTGTTCCAAGCACTTAGCCTTTATTTCATCAAATTCCTCTTGGCTTATTACACCCATATCCAAAAGCTCTTTAGCCTCTTTGAGTTTAGCCATAGGGCTAACCTCATTTTGAACCACTTGGGTAGGTTGGGATTTGCCTTGGTTGATAGCTAAGATCTTATCATTCACAAAGTCATAGATCTTATTTACCTCATCCTGATACTTTGGAAGGTAAGTGATCAGATTTTCACTTGTAGGACCCCATTTGCTTGTTGCCATTCCTGGAAGCTCAAATTCGAGTGTACCGTTAACAAGTTCAGTCGCATCCCTTTTTTGAATACTGTTGATTTGATGGAAATATACTTTTTTCACTCCACCGAAACCGCTTTGCCATTTCTTGATTCCGCTTCCTGAGAAATCGAATTCGACATAGTCTTCAAATACAGCCAGGGTTCCTTGCAATCCATTGATGAAATACAATGCACCTTCCGGCTTTTCATAATTTATATGCTCACCATGAGCATAATTATCCATTTTCTTCTTAAAGCCTAAACCTGTTTTTTTGATGTCTCCCAAAATACCTTGGCTTTGTTCTTGCTGAGTTGGTGCTGAACCGTCTAAAGGATTTCCACAACCTGGACAGAATTTAGCCCCATCCTCAACTTCATTTCCACAATTTTGACAAAATGCCATAATATCACCTTTTTAATCAATTGAAAAATCTATAAAAATTAGCATGAATACTAATTTCAAAGAAAAATAGCTAAAAATCATCTATCCTTCACAAAATCGCAAAAAATAAAATATTGAGTGCGTAAAATTAATATAAAAATGCTAATATATAATATAATTTATATATTTTGTTTATATAAATATATTGTTTTATTAATACAATATTAATATATGAATAATGAAAAATTAATGGAGATTGTAGGATTTGTAAAAGTGTCTCCATATAGGACAAAAACTTTGAAATTCATAGGAGAAGGGCTTAAGATGCCCTCAGAAGTAGCCAAACATCTTGACATCAGAACAAGTCACGCATCTAATGTATTAAGCTCATTGAAAAAGCAAGGATTGGTCATCTGCATAAATGAAAAAGTGAAAAAGGGCAGGCTATATCAAAATACAGATTTGGCAAAAGAGGTCTTGAAGTATTTAGAGTGAAAATAAAATTGATATTCTTAAGAAAAAATAAAAAAATAAAAAAAGGGGTAATGTTTATTTTAACTCAATGAACCCTGAAATATAAACAAAATTAATATCTGACTCAAATAATAATTTTAATATAAATTTACATTCTTCAGTGGGCAAAATATAATCATAAGCTATTATGAGTTCATTATGATAAATTCCTAAAATTCTCAAATTCGACTTTTCATCATCAATTTCATCCATATTTGCAAACCACTTCTTAAAACCTAAACTTGAGAGTTTAGCAATTGAATTGAGAATTATGGAAAATTCATCTTCATAAGTCATGAGATTACCTCAAAGTAAAGACTTAACTTATACTTTTTTTAATCAGCAATCATTTCGCACCTCATTAAAAATAAAGGAATTATGAAATCCAAATTTAACCACAGGCATTGAAATGCCTTTTTTAACCCCATAAAGTTCAGACATTGATTCTCTTAATTTAACCACAGATGCATAAGCACCTTCATCTCCAATAAAATCGTTTTTATTTTTCAACACATTTTTCATATAAAACCTCCTTTTAAAAAATAATTGAATAAACAATATTAAAAAAACAAAAATAATTGGCATAATGATGATTTAAAATTTAAAAGTATTATGGACACATTAAATCATCTAAAAAACAATTGTAAATACCTTTCATACAATATAAAAACATGGAAGTATATAAATGTTTTTAATTTATATGAAATCATCCAAAAAAGAACTTTTTCTATTAAATAAAAAAATATAAAAATAGCTAAAAAATTAAAAAATTAAAAAAACCATATAAAAAAAATTTAAAAAAATGAATTAGAAAAGAGGATTCATAATAACGTTTTTCTCTTTTTTAGTCATTTTAGTGTATGTAATTTTAGACTTGTAAGGAGTGTAACCACTTATCTTTTTAGTGGAAAGTAACATAAGGCCGCTGATATTTTTTGGCTTAACTGTTCTTGTAATTACTTTTCCTTTTTTGTTTTTGTAGTAAACAGTCATCTTTCTCAATACATAAGTGTGAGGTCTAAAGTCATCACCTTTTTTCTTATCATGGTAAAAGATAGCTGCATATACCCCTTTAGCATTTTGTGCATCTTTTGGCTGATAGAAAGTCAAGATCCTATCTTTACTGCCAACATCTTTATGTTTACCCATTTTAATAGTGGTTGTAGCAGCACATGCTTGTCCCATTGTAAATCCTACAACTGCAACAAGCAAAACGAGCAAAATAAGGATTTTTCTCATATTCATTTTCTCTCACCTTAATCTTAGTTAATATAATATTTATCTTATTAGTTAATAAGAGTTTTTAAAATATCTTTCAATTAAGATTATGAAAAAAAGTTGAAGAATACTTTAAAAATATCTTTCAATTAAAGATTATGAAAAAAAGTTGAAGAATACTTTAAAAATATCTTTCAATTAAAGATTATGAAAAAAAGTTGAAGAATAAAAAATAAAAAAATAATGAAAAATTTAAAAAAATAATAAAAAACAGTAAAATTTTTTGATAAAGGTTAGAACAATTCAAATGATTGTAAATCAAAAACTAAAGCCTTCAATCGTTATCATCATCTTTATCGTCTTTATCGTCTTTATCATTTTTGTCGTCTTTATCGTCTTTATCGTTGTCATCATCGTCATTGTCATCATTATCTACAGAATCGCTTGAATCATCGGAATCTCCAGATGCATCATTAGCAGAATCATCACCACCAGATCCACCAATGCATCCGCTGACAGCAACGACAGCTAAAAGAATGATTGCTAATAATAGAAAAGCAAATACATTTTGTTTTTTCATTAATAACAACTCCTTTAAAACATAGTTTGTTAATTTTAATATTTATATTTTGATACTTTAAACTGATTAATAATGAAAAAACTGAATAAAGTAACAGAATCCTACTTAATAAAAACAAAAATTTACAATAACTACTATTATTTTAAAAATAATCAAAAAATAAGAGAACAGATTTAAAATTAATAAAAAAATAAAAAAAGAGTTTAAAGAAAAAAAGTTACATATACAATGATGCAGGCACAGTATTTTCCTCTTCTTCAGAATTGGACAACTCATCTAAAGGTTTATAGAAAGTACCGAATCCAACAATTCTTTCCTTATTTATGGAAATGGAAAAAACAGGACCCTTATCCAAATCTACAACCATGAAATCAATAAAATCATCACTTTCACCAATGATTCTGCAAGGCTCAAGCATTTGCCCTTCGTCTAGCATTACCCTAACCATCTCTTCTGCAGGAATCTTTTCCACACCTTCAATCTCTAAATTGTAACTCTTTACTTTTCCTTCAATCTCTGCTACTTTTTCACTAAAATTCATAAGAATTACCTCCAATCATCAAATAATAAACAAATAATAAATAATAAATAAAATCATTGATACAAAGCCTTAGACGGTCCAGCATTCTCCCTTTTAGATATTTCTTCATCAATAGTCTTATGCAAAATGGACAAACCACAAATGTGTTCCTTTTTTATGCTGAGAGAAAAGATAGACCCTTCCTTTTTATAAAACATGAAATCCAAAAATTCATCGCTTTCTCCAATGATTTTGCCAGGACCTGAATGTCCGTGATCATTTAGTATGAGCATAATCATATTTTCCAATTTGCATTCCTCTTCATTATTCTCTGTCACATGATATTTTCCGAAATCATCTTGCATTTCTTTTATCTTTTCACTTATATTCATTGTTTACCTCCAAATATTATTTTTTTAATTCTTCTTGCTATAGTGCATTAATATGATAAAATTAAACGAATATGATGTTAATCAATAGTTTTCTAAAGATAATGCTATTAAGGCTGCTAATAACTAAAGATATCATAAAATAAATAAAAGCATTATTCTAGAATTTCCCATTTCCAATCATGGTTTTAAAAATAGAACTGTTATGTCCAATAGGACAAAAGGATAATCTGGAAGAGACTCCAGATTTTGAATCAAAATTCTTTATAACAGCTTTAATCATATCACCCATAACAATCACAATTTCACGTCCAAAAAGTATAAGGTCACAGTCACATATAAAGGTTTGGAATTTTATGATTTTTTAAAAAAAAAAAGATTAAATAAAATTAAAAAGAATGATAAAAAATTACCCGTCTGGATTGACGAAAAATGAAAAAGATTTGGCTAAGTGAGAATAAGAGCCATTTACTTGAAAGAAGCATCAATTATATTAGAATTATCCCCAACACTTAACTCCAAATTAGACGTATTTTTATTATAAACAACTGTTGGATTCTGAATCTTGATAAATTCTCCCTCCGCATATATGGAGTCAGCCATTTCATCCCATAAATTAACTTTTATGGATCCGGTATCATCTTCAATCTCAATAACCCTAACTAAAAATACATTTCCGTTTTCTTCAAACTCAAAAGTGTCTTGAACATCAATTATTTTTCCTATGACTTTAATATTCATATCATTTTCTTTCAAGTCCTTTATGCTTTTAGAAGCATATAATAAGCTTTCAAGCTCTTCAAATGATTTTAGATTAGCCCTTTCTTCAATGGACAAACTATCCCCATCAATCATCCTTGAACCTTGACCTATATGAAGTTCCATACCGTCATCAGTTTGTCTTGCTATTGCATTTTCAATCTTATATGCTTTAGATATGGTTGGAACTTGAGCTTTCTCATTCCAAAAGAAGGCTTTAATGGTTCCAGTATTGTCTGCAAGAATAGCTGATCTGACAATCCCTGAATCATCCTTAGTCTTAAATGAATAAGTTTCAAACAATGTGATTACTCTAGCCAAAATATCGATTTCTGTTGAATCTTCTCCAATATCCTTAATATCAGTCAATGAAATGTCAACAGATTCCTTTAAAAATTGAACCAATCCATCTTCCAATTTAGGATTGACATGTATTCTTGAATTTTCGTCTGTATTGATTCTGTATCCCACTGACTCTTCGCTGTCATATTCAACAAAACCATTTTGTATTCCGATAATGTCTCCTTTCTTAATGTCCAGACCAGCGTTTTCATTCCAGAGAATTGCCCTGATTGCAGATGATGAATCACTGAATTCGATGATTTGAAGGCATTCGGACTCTTTAAGTTCCATAGGGTCACGAACTTTTGTAACTATACCTACGATATTGACATATTCATGCTTTTTCTCTTCTTTTGAGGAAATTTGCTTGATCATATGCTCTGCTAAAGATCTGCATTCCTTAGCCATATCATCATCAGGATTTTCATTTAATATGCGGTCAAAAAGGGAAATTGCTTTCTCAAATGAATCGATTGAACTATTGTAATCCTTTAGTTTAAAATAGGCAAATCCAATATTGAACCAAGCCACCTCATCTTCTGGATTGATTTCTATGGCTTTTTTAAAGCATTCAATAGCCATTTTGTATTCTTTCAATTCAAAATAAGTCTGTCCATCCTTATTGAAATCTCTATCTAACATGATTATCCTCAAAAAATATTATTACTCCATTTGCAAAGCAAGAATTAAAAAATATTAAAAGTGAAAAAACTAATCTGAAAATTCAATCAATTCAATATCAACTATATCAACTTCAATATCCTTGTCATAGATATGGAATTTTCCATCCTTGAATTCAAAGCTGTTTTCTTTTGTGATGGAATATGACCTTCCATCAGCCAAATAGACATAGACATAAGCAAAGTTTTCTACCAGCTCTTCCACTGACTTCTGATTATGTTGCTCAATCATTCTTAAGTCATCCTCTTCACTAATGGAAATCACCTACAACAATTATTAGAAATGAAAATCCGGATTAAGCTATCACCAATTCCGCTTCAGTAGGAATAAAATCAAAGTTATTTTCAATGAAGTAACTTAATTCATATTCATCATCTTCATTTGGAATCATAAATCCAAATAGTGCACACATTAGAATGGAATCTTTATCAACACAAACTTTCATATTAAAACAATGCATTTTTTCAAAGCTTTCTTTAGGAACACTCAATTTTTCTGAAGCATTAAGCAGCTCGAATGCAGTTGGAACGTTATCTCTATCAAAATCCAATAAAATGCCTTCATCCATTTCAACTGTTTGACCATATTGAAAATCTCTTTTAACTTTTATGCCTAAAGTATCTATAGATTCATTGTAAAAATATTCAACTTCAAATATATTATCTTTTGATTTCACGTTCTCTCCTCCTTTTATCAAAACAATAAACTGTTATTATAGTTATTTTTTCATCATCATTTATTCCAATTACAATATAAAGATCTTGAAATTTAATCGTTTCATGAGGATAAATTAATAAAAAACGATTTTCAGACGTTTTACTAATTGATAATGGAATTTTTTCTAACAAGCATGAATGAACATAATTTAAAGAATAATTACGTTCAAAACAGTTTTCTAAGATATGGGGGCTAACATATATTTCATCAGGATCATGAGATTTCAATATCTTAATTAATTCATTTATATTATAATCTCTCAAACTACCACGTATAAATTTATTTTTATTTAAAATTCTATTTAAAAATTATTGTTTAGAAGTTTACAATGAAAAATATATAGTAAATCACCTAAACTCGATAATTTTCAATTAATTTTCTATTTAAACTATTATATAAAGTTTTTCTTAAAAATAAAAGCAATATTGATGTTAAATTAAAAAATTGATTGATTATCGTTAGATTTTTACATAAATAGTTTAATATATTAAAAATATTGAAAAAATAAGGAATTACATTAAATTTAAAAAAATTAAGAAATCTGATTAAAAAAATAAATAAATTACAAATTTTAAAAAAAAAAAAATAAAAAAAGAGAATAGTGAAAAAACTATTCTTTAATCATTTGAGCTACTTTCTTACCTAATTCATAGCATTCTTCAAGTTGCTCTTCAGTTGGCTTGAAGTCAAGTTCCATTTGTTCAACGACTTCAAATCCAGCACCTTCAAGGTTTGCTGCCAAGATTCTTGCAGAACCTCCTGCCCAACCTTTTGAACCGAAGACAACTGCCTTTTTGGTTTCAATGTTTCCAAAACTGAGACAGTTCAAGTAGTACATTACATCCCCAATACCTGGGAAAGGATTGTTCATCATGGTAGGAGCACCTACAAAGATTGCTTTGGAATCAAGAACATCAGTCACCGCATCGGATTTGTCATCATCATGCATGAAGTACATCTTGACTTTTACTCCTTCACTCATTACACCTTCAGCCATAGCATGAGCCATTCTTTGGGTTGAATGGTGCATAGTGTCGTAAATGAAGGTGATCTTGTTTCCTTCATAAGTACCAGTGGACCATTTTGTGTAAAGGTCAAGGATAAAGCTTGGGTCAGTGAAGATTTGACCGTGGCATGGAGCAATCATTTTAAGAACATCCACCAATCCTAATTTTGCAAGCTCTTCAATTTTTCTTCCAACCATTGGAGATGAAAGGGTAATCAAGTTAGCGTAATATTTTCTTGCAGCTTCAGTCAATATGACTGGATCCACATCGCTGTCTAGTCTTTCAGACAAGCAGATGTGCTGACCGAATGCATCGTTGGAAAACAAGATTCCATCTTCCATTAACATTGTAAACATACTGTCAGGCCAGTGAAGCATAGGTGCATTTACGAATTGGAAAGTCTTTCCACCAATATCCAATGAGTCACCGGTTTTTACTGTATTGAATTCAAAGTCTGCAAGTTCAGGCAAATGGTTCTTAAGACCTGGTTCCGCTTTTTTGGAACAGTAAACTTCAACATCAGGGAATTTAGCAACAACTTCACTTAAGGAACCGCTGTGGTCGTTTTCAATGTGGTTTTGGATAACTACATCGATTTTGAATTCTCTTTCTTCCTTCTCGAATGCATCTTTAATTCTTCCCCAGAACTGTTCGGATTTTCCAGGATAAACATTATCGATTAAAGCTACTTTATCTTCCCCAAATACTAAATAACAGTTGTAGGTAGTTCCATTTAAGCTGTATCCATGGTAATCACGGATATCCCAGTCTAAAACTCCTACCCAATAAACATTATCTACGATTTTGTATGCATCAGCCTTCATTTTATCACTAATCCTTTTTTAGATTAAAAAATTATAATAAGAATTAATATAATATATAATCATTAACATTAATAAATATATATGTTTTGTTCGACAGTAGAGCAACTAGTTAATCAAGTTAATATTAAAATTAAAATGATGATATAATGAATTTAAGACATTTCAATAATTTGGCTTATGAAGGGATTGGAGAGGAAAACAGTGAAACAATACTGTTTTTGCATACCAAATTATTAGACAAATGGATTTGGAAAAGGCAAAAGGAAGATTATGATAAACACTTCAAGGGATTCCACTGCATATTCCTTGATTTGCCAAATCATGGAGAAAGCATTTCAGAAGAGGAATTCAGCATAGAAAAATCATCTATTGAAATATCTGAATTCATAAATTATATTATCATCAATAAGGGCATTGAAAAAGCAAATATTGTAGCTTTAGGCATCGGCGGATCAATAGCTATTGAAATACTTAATGAAAATCCACAAATGATAGGCAATCTCATATTATCTGGACTTGAAATAGCAGACTATAAGGAAAGCGAATCCGATAGCATTGCAAATGGACTCGCAAAGGCCCAATCAGAATACCTAAATGAAAAATCAGACATTTTCATAACAAAGGCATATTTGAGATATTTTGGAATCAAAAAGGAACATTACAATGATGTTGAAAGAATCTTAGAGAGATCAGTTAGTGAAGAAAGGAAAATAGCTTTCGAATCATTGAATTACACAATTCCTGGAAGCCTAAAGGACAATGAAGACATCATTGAAAAGGAAAATGTCCTAATAATCTATGGAACTAAGGAAGACTTGAACTGTACAAAGTCAGCAATAGACTTGAAAAACACATTAACTAATGCCAAGTTAGTGGAAATCGTAAGAGGAAACCACCTTTGGAACATAATTGATAATGAATTGTTCAACACCATAATCAGCAATTTCATTAAAGACAACCATATCGAAGAGAATTCAAAAATAAACATCATTGAATAATTTCGAATCCACTTTAAAAAACATCACTACTAATTAAAACCTTAAAACCACTTGATATAATCTAAATTACATTTAACTAAATTATAGTTTAATAACTCTAAAATAAAGTTGAATAAACCCTTTAAATCCGAAAATAAAACTATAAAGTTTATTAATAAGTTAAATAATAAATTATATTAGTTATAAATAATTTTAGAATTATTTTATAACTGTATAGTTTTAATAAATTTTTTTAATTACGATTTGACTTTTCTTAAAATCCATAATATGCATAATTTCGGAAAAAGAAATTTAAGATCCTAATTAAAAAAACACATAGTGAAAGGGAAACTATGAAAATAGGAGTTATCGGATACGGAAATATGGGTTCAATGATAGTAAATAACATACTAAAGCTTAATTTACTATTAGATGACGAAGAATTAATTGTTTCAAATAGACACCTTAATAAATTTGAAAGTTTAATTGAAGAATATCCAGAAGAAAATTTAAGCATTACTTCAGATAACAAAGAAGTCGCAACACAATGTCAAAAAATCCTTATTTCCGTCAAAACTCCTCAATTTAAGGAAATCATAGAAGAAATCAAACCTTTCCTCAATGAAAGCACACACATCATATACACCTGTTCAGGACTTAACTTCAATCACATCAAACAGTATTTTGATGGAAAGTTAAGTCTAGTCATTCCTACTTTAGCTTCTACAGTAACTTCAAATAACTCAATAAGTTCACTGGCAAGAAGAAAAGGAGTTACACTCGTTAAGCACAATTCCAAAGTTGAACTTCAGGAAAGACTCTTTGTTGAAGACCTTTTCAATGAATTCAGTTACGTTAGGAGAATTGACAATCCAATTTACTTCAATGAAGAGGAAAACAATCTCGACCCAAGCGATAATGAATTAGAAATTAGTACAATAATCAGCAGTTGCGGACCTGCATTCATTGCAATGATGATTAAGAAGTTTACTCAAACTTGCAGCGAATCATCAAACATATCCCAAGATGAAATAGAGGATATGATCTTAAAGACAGTGATTGGAACTGCAATGCTAAAGGACGACCAAGGATTATCCAATGAAGACATAATCAATAAGGTGGCCACTAAAGGAGGAATCACTCAAGAGGGAGTGGATTTATTGGATAAAAAATTCAATAAGATTAGCAAAGCATTAATCAAAACATTATTAAGTAGATATGATGAAGTTAATGATGAAATGAATAAAACATATCTTAAAAAATAGTAAATTTAGCTCTTTTTAAACTCTTTTTTAAAAATAAACTCTTTTTAATAAAAAAAATAGACAATAGTAACTCTTCTTTTAAAAAATAAAATAAAAAAAATAAATAAAAATGACTAGTTAGAACAAGTCAGTTTCATTTAATTTTTCTTCAAACCAATGCGCTCTTTTATCTGCAAACATTTTCACTACCAATGCTAATACCAATGTTATAGCACCCATAGCAATCAATATCAAGAATGATGGAATGTAATTAGACCAAATCAATCCTAATGCAGTTTCCCTAAGCAAAGTGATTCCATGAGTCATTGGCATATATGGACTGACCACTTGAAGGAATTCCCCCATCAATTGAATAGGATAAATACCTCCAGTACCTGAAATTTGGAATACAAGCCAAATTACAGCTAATCCTTTTCCAATATGACCTAATGCAGAAATCAAGGAATAACAAATCAGCATGAATATCAAGGCAATGAAATAAGCCGAAAGCACAAATAGCAACGGATTGGTCATTTTGATTCCCAATATAAATGCACCGATAAGAGTCACTGTAGTTTCTAAAACTGCCATAACCAAGAAAATCAATAGCTTACCAAAGTACATTTCAGAAGGAGTGTATTTGGTTCCTGTTGACTGGCCGGTCCTAAGCATCACACAAGTAATTATTGCCCCTACCCACATGGATAAAACCAAATAGAACGGAGCGACTTCAGAACCATAATCTGGAACAGCATATAATTCATTTTCCTTTAAGACAACTGGAGAATAAATATACTCTCCCACTTCACTTTCATTCACACCGGTTATACTTGAAAGAGAATCTGCTGCACCTGCAAGACCGCTTGAAGCGGAATACAATGCAGAAGAAGCACCATTAGCAAGCAATGCAGAACCTGCAGCCAAGCTTACAGAACCATCCGCCAATTGAGAACCACCAGTTGCAACACTGGAAGCACCATTAGCCAAATCAACTGAACCATTTGCTAATTTTGAAGAGCCCTGTGCAAGATTGCTTGAAGCCCCAGCCAAATCAGAACTTGCATTAGCCAATTCCTTAGAACCATGCACAACTGGCTTAATCTGATCAGGCAATGAACTTTCATCAACAGAACTGTCTAATTGCTTTGCAGATTCCTGCACTTGAGATGAACCAGCAGAAATCTGATTTGCAGATGATGAAATCTGTGAAGAGCCATCTTTGACTTGAGAAGAACCTGCAGAAAGATCATTAGCTCCTTTTTTCAAATCATTTGCTCCAGATTTAACTTGGGAAGCCCCAGATTGGACTTTTGAAGCACCTGCACTTAATTGTCCAGCACCAGATGACATTTGACTTGCCCCTGATGCAAGTGCAGACTGCAAGTCTCCCAATTTTTCATATGCAGCAACATTAATGAATTGGACAATCTTTGCATTGACCTTATTGTAAACCGCCCTTGCTGCAGAATCACTTAATTTAGAAGCCATTGGATTGGATTTTCTATTAACAATATATTCCAATTCTGCAGAATGAGGGTCATCAGAGGTAATTGATTTGATTGAACTGCTGAAATTTTTTGGAATGACAATTCCAGCATAATACGTTCCATTATTAACCCCCTCCCGCAGTTCATCTTCACTTACAAATGTCCAATAGAAATCATCATTTCTTTTCAATTCATCTTCCAGTTGGTCCCCTACATTAATTTTTTCACCATCAAATGTTGCACCTTTATCCAAATTTGCAACTGCAAACTCAAGATTTCCGGTATTGTCGTAAGGATCCCAACAAGCTTGAATGTTTATAAGAGCATATAAAGAAGGTAAAATTATAATGGCAAGCAATGTCAAGACAACAATTGGATTTTTAGTGAATACATCCCTAAAATCCTTCTTAAGAAGTTCATGTACATTACCTAGCCCACTTCCTAAATTTAATTCTCTCATATTTAACCTCACAATTTTATAAAAAAAAATCTGTATAATCTATTAAATTTTATGTACTTAGTAGTATTTATATTTAATAATTAATATAGTTAAGTTATAAAAAAGTAAAAGGCTTTTAAAAAAATAGTGAAACTCAAAAATAGAAATAATTAAAAAAAGAATTAATAAAGAATTAAAAAAGAAAAATTAAAAAAATAGAAAATGAATTGGAAAATTGAAATTTATTAACTATTTAATTTTAAAATAGCTTCTGCTAAATCTCCACCAGTTTCTCTTAATGCTTCTTCAGCATCTGCAGCACTTACACCAGCAGTGTTAGCAACCATTTCAATGTCTTCTTGTGGAATTTCAATTTCTTTTTCAACTTCAACTGCAGTTCCAGTGACTTGATAGGTTTCTTGACCCATAACAGTCATTAAGCTTACATCTGCAGGTGAAATGATTAAATCCTTATCATCACAACGAATAATAACTTCTTGGACACCTTCAATTTCCTTCATGTCCATACCCATTTTCTTCATTTGTCTTTGCATGTTCTTTAATTGCTTTGGGTTCATACCAGGTATCATAATATTTCCTCTAAAATTTTATTAAAACAATAATCATATTTTTTTGAATTTTATTTAATTATACTCTATAAATTAGAATATATAATAATTTTTATTTTTTAAATCCTTTTCTTGTTTTGATTGCTTGACCTGTCTTGAAGTCCAGCATCTCCTTGTGATTTAAAAGAGCTTTACCGAATGCCAATAGCTCTCCTTCCTCGTTTACAATCAAGACTTCATCATTTGATCTTATGTTTTCATCACAATCAATTATGAATTTTGCAAAAACGCTTTTTCCATCACGAGCAAAGGATTCAACGCTATTGTCAATCATTACCTTGTTTCTCATTCCATCAAGGGTTGCAAGTCTTTTTGCACCTAACTTGGATAATATCAAAAAGCTGTCAGAAGCTCTCATATTTACAATATTTTGATTCTTATCAAAGACATGTCTAATCTTACCTGTCTTTTTACTCTTTTCAATCTTGATCTTTCCAGTGAATAATGCATCTCCAGCGCCATGGCCGAACTGATAATCAGCGATTGCCTTTAATTTCTTGATGTCATCCTTTTCAAACTTGATTTCTTCAGGATGTGGGTATTCTTCAATGAAATCAAGTTCAAGCTCATCCAAGACCTTAGGATGAATCAATACATTATCATAATTTTCTGCAAAATCAACTAAAAAGTCTCTTACAAACTCAACAGCAATCTTGTCATGAATCTTAGGGGCATCACTTTGACTTAAAGGATAAACCTCATCCAATTCAAGTGGAATCAAGCAGAATGGAATGTCCAAAACAGCGAAATCAGTTTCCTTATTGTCAATTATGCAAGGATCATCTTCACCTTTGGATTCATCCTTTGCATAAACAAGGAATTCCTTAAAGCTGTTTGACAAGTACTTGCTGTAAGGTTTTCTATAAGCTGGAAGGACAACAAGGCTTTTCTTTTTGTCCATATTTTCCAATTGCTTTAAGTGTCTTGTAACCTCTGCTCTCTTCAATGATTCAGGACCAGTGTAGAAAAATGCAGACTTCTTGCTTCTAGGGTCATACTTTTCCAAGTCTTCACTGTACTCACCTAAATGTCTCACTGCATCAAGAAGCATAGGGTGAGCTCTGCAACGTTCCTCTACAAGTTCCATCAAGCTTCCTTCAGCAATGGCTTGACGGATAAGCCTAAGTTCTGCAAAGCTTACATGAAGGTTATGTTGAGCTATAAGTTTCACTCTTTCTTCCTTAGGCATTGCCCTTAAGTCATCTGGAGTGTATTTGCAACAGACTTCACAGGAACAAGGCATTTCTGTCATGTTCTCAAGCTTGATTGTACCTCTTGTAGTGAGGAACCTGTCTCCTTCTGCATACAAGATGTAAGCTGCTGAATCGAAAAGGTCACAACCCATTGCAACACAAAGGGCAAAGATCATAGGGTGTCCTGCACCCATAAGATGACGTGCCTTGGAATCAGGCAAGCATTTAACTGAATGCATTACCACATCAACAAGATCCCTATAGTGATACATTTCCATAAGAGGAACCACTGCTCCAATTGGATACAAGTCTGCATCAAGCTTGGTTAATTCAGTTGCACAGTATTCACGCAAATCAGGATATGTTGATCCTTGAACAACAGAGTTAATTTTCATTTCATAATCGTTATCCTTAACATAACTGATAGCCTCTTTTGCACGTTCAATTGTAATTTCAAGGTCTTCTTCAGCCTTTTCCCTATCTACATAAGGACCAGTTGGAATGTCAAGGGAAGTTCCTATATCGGTTCCAATAGCTTCCTGAAACTCGATTACTTCCTTGTTTGTAATGTCTACATCACCATAGACAGACAATTGGAATGAACCTGAATCAGTCATGATCGGACCATCAAAGTTGATGAGCTCATGCAATCCGACATCCAATGCCTTCTTGCTTAAGTCCTCATCCTTATAAATCAAATAAGCGTTTGTGATTACAATATCTGCACCGTAATCCTTAACATTAATGGTTTGTTTTCTTGGATGGATTACAGGCATCAAGTTTGGTGTCTTGACATCTCCATGCTTTGTCTTTAAGACACCCACTCTCCCTCTCATATCTTTTGCTTTAATTTCAAACATGATTTTCTCATCCTTGCTAAATAATAAAAAGTAAATTAAATAAATCCTTAAAATTGGTAAATATGCTAAAATCTTTTAAAAATATAAAAAAATAGATTTATATATCTTATATTAATTTATTAGTTTAAAAAGTTTTTTAATGAAATAGATTATTGAATTTCATCGATTATTGGATTCAAGGCATCCAAAATACCTATTGAATTTCATCGATTATTGGATTCAAAGCATCAAAATCAATATAACTGACATTTTTTCCATATGTTTCAATAACCGCATTTATTTCTGCAGTCTTTTCCTCTTCATTCATTCCTTTTACTTTCCTATGGATAAAAGCCATCATTGTTTTGTGCTTTAGATTAAGATTAGAGTAATCTATTGCACCTCTCAAGAAATATACTCTTGCCTTATTATAAATGCATCCATGAACCTGTTCCTTTATTCCATTCATGATCTCTTCCCTATTCCTTTTATCATTAGGGTCTGCCAATCCAACGGATCCAACGATAAGTTTCTTATCTTGAACATTCCTGATTTTATTTAGGGTCTTTTTTAGACCCATGATGCTTCCAGCATATAAAGGTCCTAGATAAACTATTGTATCATACTGATTTATGTCTATAACCTCAGTGTATTCCACAGTTTCAATGCCAGTTCTTTTAGACAACTCATCAGCATATTGTTTTGTTGATCCATATTGTGAAGCATAAATGATTATTTTCATGATTTCATTCCCCATTTTCTATAATGGACATGATCCCTTTATTTTTAATCTCATCCAAACGGCTCATCATTTCCAGAACACGAGTTCGGGTATTATTATCTTCCAAATACTCCTCTTTATAATCTTTCTCAGGCTCTACAATATAGAATGCCTCTTTTGACAGAACCCCTGGAATGTTCATCTTCACTAGGTTTCTCTCAACTCTCCTCTTCAATGGTTCATCATCCATCTCTTGGCCTAAGAATATTGGAGTCTTGACTGCAGAGGATATTTTGGTATTGTGACGAGCATTATGCCTTTCTTCAGTCCTGTTGTCAAGTATCTCTTTAGAGGATAAGTTTAGATTTGGGTCTCTAAATGGAATTCCAACATCAGACAATGCCATCTTTATCTCATCATTCTTTGGAAGTGATTTGGTAAGATTTTTAGGATTTGGTGATGCCAATGTTCCACCTTGGAAACGTCCGAAGATTGGACCTAAGGATACATAAAAATCCGCTTCAATAAAACCCATTCTTACAGGAGCGGATGAAGTATATGTACAGACAATTCCATTTTCCTTAATCACTCTTCCAAACTCCTTGAAAAAGTCCACGGACACCAATTCAGGAGACATGTTTTGGCTGAAAGGATCCAAAAATATTGCATCATAAGTGGCATCAGGCAGTTTTTGTATGACTTGCCTTGCATCATC
This sequence comes from Methanobrevibacter ruminantium, assembly GCF_016294135.1. Lineage (NCBI taxonomy): Archaea > Methanobacteriati > Methanobacteriota > Methanobacteria > Methanobacteriales > Methanobacteriaceae > Methanobrevibacter > Methanobrevibacter ruminantium. The sequence continues at coordinate 278 of NZ_JAEDCO010000017.1, read as the reverse complement.
AATATGAATCTTCAAGTCAATATTGGATGGAATTTCTGTGCTTTCAAGTTCCAATGATGCATATTCACAATCAATTAATGATTGCTCTATTGCCTTTTTGGTGATGTCATGAGCTTCTATTGGAGAAGGAACCATCAATCCAGCTGCAAGGGTTGGCTTGGATATTTCAAGCATGTCTATATGCAGTCTTGTAGTCCCATCACTGTTTTTAATGAAGTCATCAATAGCTGCTGATGAATTGTAACCAAGTCCTGCACAGATGTCTAGAATAGCTATGT